>JAOPWF010000027.1 GCA_025965815.1 Mycobacterium sp. | reverse complement strand
GCCGCCGCCTTCTTCATGCGGCCGCTCGGCGGCTTCTTCTTCGGACCGCTCGCAGACCGGATCGGACGCCAGCGGGTGCTCGCCTTGGTGATCCTGCTCATGTCGGGCTCGACGGTCGCCATCGGCCTGCTCCCCAGCTACAACGCGATCGGCGTCTTCGCGCCGCTCCTGCTTCTTGTGCTGCGCTGCCTGCAAGGCTTTTCGGCCGGCGGAGAGTACGGGAGCGGAGCGTGCTTCCTGGCCGAGTACGCGCCAGATAAGCGCCGCGGCTTCGTCGTCGCCTTCCTGGTCTGGTCGGTGGTCATCGGCTTCCTGCTGGGGTCGGCGACGGTCACCGCCCTGGCGGCGGCGCTCTCCGACAGCGCCATGCTCTCCTGGGGCTGGCGGATCCCATTTCTCATGGCGGGACTGCTCGGCGGCGTCGGGTTCTACATCCGGCTCCGCCTGAGCGACACCCCTGAGTTCGAGGCATTGCGCAAGAGCGGGGATGTAGCCCCGTCGCCGCTCAAGGAAGCCGTCACAACCGCTTGGCGGCCCATTCTTCAGATCGTGGGCCTGGTGGTCATCCACAACGTCGGCTTCTACATTGTCTTCACTTATCTGCCGACCTACTTCACCGCGACGCTGGGCTTTACCAAGCTGGACGCGTTCGTTTCCACGACCGTGGCGAGTGTGGTGGCGCTCGTCCTCATCCTTCCGCTCGGCGCGTTGTCGGACCGGATCGGACGCAAACCGCTGCTGATCGCGGGGGCGCTGGCCTTCGCGGTCTTTACCTACCCGCTGTTCGTGCTGCTCACCTCAGGCTCCCTCGTCGCGGCGATCGCCGCGCACGCCGGACTGGCGGCGATCGAGGCCGTCTTCGTGTCCTCCTCGCTGACATCGGCCGCCGAATTGTTCGCCACCCGGGAGCGCTCCAGCGGCTACTCCAGCGGCTACAACACGTCCGTCGCATTGTTCGGTGGGACAGCGCCCTATATCGCGACGTGGCTCGTGGACCGCACGGGCAGCGACGTCGCGCCGGCGTACTACATGATCGCCGCAGCGGTCGTCACGCTGGCCACGGTTATGACCATGCGCGAGACCGCCGCTCGCCCACTACCCAAGCTCGTCGCATCGGGCGACGACGCCAGGGCGCTTCGGCGTTGACCCTGCCTGCTACTTGCCTTTGTAGGGCGTTGCCTTTACGGCCGGTGCCGCTATGGATGTATCGGGGGTCGAGGGTGGGGTCGCCACAGTCGACGTCGACCCGAGTTGCATTCCACCCGCTACGTTGCCGATGCCTGACTGCTCCTCATGGATTGCGACGGCCACTGCGCCCATCGCAACAACGGCGCTGGCACCGATCACGGCCACCAGCAGCTTCCCGTTCCGGGGACGGCCGCTGTTCGGCTGATTGAGTTGCATCGCTACTCCTCCACTTCAGCTTCTTTTGGCGTGTCTCCACGGCATCGGCTCGAGGCAGCGTTGCCGTGCGCCTAACACCGGGTGAAGACAGCTGAAATGGTGCCGAGATTGCGCTGAAAATACGCTGAAAACAGCAAGGTTTCAGCAACTCGACAGCGGCCCCACAGGTCCGCGCGCCGAGGGCCGGTTGTGGCGTTAGCCTGTGCTGGGGCTGTTGCCCGTGCTGGCGGCTCCCCCGCCGGTCGCCGCCTTCGTGATGTTGTCGGCGACCTTCTTGACCTCGTCACCGACGTTCGAGATCGCGCTTTGCGCCTGTTCGACGGCACTCTTGAACGGCGTTCCAGTCAACCCGCCCGGAGTACGAGTGCCGGACGGCCCGGCACCTCCGGGGATGGCCTTGAATGAGGGCGGCTTGAAGATGGGGCCACTGGTCGTGGTGCTCACGCGGGGCGTGCCAGGGTCGGGCGGGGTCGTGTCGAGTGTTTTCGCGAGTTGACTGTCCTTGGCATCACCGCCGCGGTCGATGCCCTGGACTGAGTTCGTCGTATCTACCAAGTTCGTCTGGACCGGCGTGGTGCTGCGGTTGACCTCAGTGGAGGTGACGGTGGGGAAAGGGTCATGGGCGGCGTCGCCGATGTTGGTGACCGCCGTGTCCACCGCCGCGCCGATGAGGTGACCGGCGTAGGTGAATCCTTGGATGAAGCGGCTGCCGCTGGCGACGAGCGCCTTCACGGGGTCACCGGTAGTCGCCAGCGTCTGGAAGAAGGCGTTTGGCGCGTCGATATACCCGAGCAGGACGACCGAGGTCGCCTGTAGGACGATTGCCGAGAAGACATTTACGGCTTCAACGCCGACAACTTCCGGCAGCGTTACGGGATTCACCGTGGTGACCGGGTCGTAAGGAATCGGCGGCAGCCCTGTCGGCGCAGGGGGCAGGGGTTGGCTGAGCGCGGTGTTGAGGTCGATGCGTCCCTGTTGGATGGTCTGCAGGATCCCACCGGGTCCGCCGGTCGGGATGACGACGGCCTCGCCGATTCTGATCGCCGCCAGGACCGCGGCCGCCAGCGAGTTCTGCGCCCTGGGGACGATCGAGAAGGCGTCGGTGAAGACGAGCCCGTTCCAGGCGCGACTCACCTGTCCGGTGACCGATCCCCCCGCGTAGCCAATCGATTGGAGCAGAGATGCCCCCGAACCGAGGGCACCGACGAAGGTCAGCGGCGACAGGACGAGGGCGATCGGTGCGTCGATCACCCCGATCGCGATGTACGGAAGCTGCAGTTGGAAATTCTGGACCTGATTGGAAAGCGCCCGCAAGATGAGTTCGCCCGGTGCCGGTCCCGGTGCAAGTGCCGGTGCGGCCGCGAGACTGATCTCATGAACGGTGGTTGGCCGCGAGTACACCTCTGGTGCCGGTGCCGCACTCGTGATGGCGAGGGCACTAATCCCTGCAACGGCAGCAGTGGCGATAGCGCTCGAGCGAATGGGAACACGCATGTGGATCCCCCCAGGGTCGACGGTGCGAGACACCAGGGAAACTACGCCGCGTATGAAGCTCCCGCCGCGCGAATTCGAAGAAATTTGAAACGTGGAGCTACCGAAGAAATGAGCGTCGGCGTCAGAAGCGCGAGTTCCGCCCAGTCTGTGGCGGCATTTTCCCGCGAAGCTTGAAATTCAGCAATTTTTCGAACCGGCTCTGAGCTGCGATAACACTGGTCGAGCTAGTTGGCCGCGATGACTTGAGTCCCAGCATGGCAATTACCGATCGTCGCCCGCGTCTACCCAATTAGGCGCTGGCTACCTATTTGAAATTGCAACTTTCCGCGTCGAGGCGAGTAGCCCGTTACTCGTGCGACCCGTCTGCACGCAGACGACGCTTCGGTAGGCGGTGAAAGTCCGCGGCACGCTTTGATAGCCAGGAGGGGAACAATGTCCAGCTTCGATATCGACGTCACCCGCGAAGGGGGCTGGTGGACCGTTCACATCCCGGCGCTTGGCGGGCTGACGCAGGCTCGTTTTCCCCGCGAGGTCGAGTTGACGGCCCGCAAGTTCATCGCGGCCACTACCGGAACGCCCATCGATCAGGTCGCCATCAACTGGCGTCGCTGCCCGCTGTGACTCGAGACAACCCCGGCGGCGACGCCCGCCCTCGCAACGGCCGCGGCCGCGCGGCAGTGCGCGTTTTCGCGCCTACCGGTGGAATCAATCCGGGCCCGGCTCGCTCTTCCGAGTGCGGAATCGCGAGCTGTTTGAATTTGCAACTTTCGGCGGGACACAGGTAGCCGAATACTCGTGCAATCGACATAACTGCAGCTAAGGATTCGGTATGTCCGTAAACCGTCTGTGCTCGGGGAACCTCAAATGAACACGAATGACTGTGTCGTAGTCGCACTAAGTGACCATCGGGCTTCGTCGCATTACCGACGGCGAACCGGAAACCGGTCATTGGTTGTGTGTCGCCAATATCCGAGCGAGCTACCTCACCGACCGGCTGCTGCAGCACACCCGGGAACTGCGCGCCGACGTGTCCGAGGTCCGGCAATGAAGACGTCCGACAAGGTGTGGGTTGCGATCGTCTGCATAGTGCTGGGCCACAACCTCACTGCCAAGGAAGAACTTCTGTCGGAAGCCGTTGACCGCTACCTCGTGGCGCATCCATGGCTGACGCGGGGCGTGGTGGCAGCTGTAGCCCTCCACCTGTGCAACGCGGTTCCGAACACTTTCGACCCGCTGTCGTGGGCGTTTCTGCTCGCGCGCCGCTATTCGCTTGCCACTCGCCAGTCGTAGAACTACCGGCCGCAGGCGCGGGATGGTGTCAGCACGCGGCTCAGCCTGCAGCCGCCGCGTCCGGGTCCGCTCTGGGCGCATCGCACTCCTCGACGCGGACTGGACGCAGCGCGGCCCACGCGAAGAAAGCGAGCGCCACACCCACCACGACGAGCCCCACCCACCAGTTGGCGTCGGTGCCGATGTAGAGATCGGATCGGTTGCTGGCCGCTGCCGGGTCACTGTGATCCTTCAGCAGGCCGGGGACGAACCCGGCGATGGTGAGCAACACCCCGTAGATCCCCAGCAGCGTTCCGATGATGTTGCGGATGTCGAACAGCCGCGGGACCGTCCTGACGGTGTGGGCCTGGTTTTCGGCAGCGGCCATTTTGGCTCCTAGCGAGGCTCAGTGGAAGACGATATTGAGGACAATGGTTAGCGCGAGCGC
>JAOPWF010000875.1 GCA_025965815.1 Mycobacterium sp. | reverse complement strand
ACCACCGCGGCGGCGACGATCAGCACGAAGGCACCGATCATGTACGGCAGGAGGCGCTTGTCTTCCTTGCGCTGCATCTGGAACGCCTGCCAGAGCTGACTGCGGCGCTGCTTGGACGCCGCCTTGCGCGCGGCCTTCGCCTCAGCCTTGGCGGCCTTGGACGCGGCGGGATTGCGGGATTTCGCCATTACTTCAGGATACGGGTGACGCCTCAGCCGGATGCGCGGGTTGACGCACGAGCGGCAGCCTGCGCGTACAGCTTGCCCGCACGGTAGGAGGACCGTACCAACGGCCCGGCCAGTACCCCGGCGAAACCGAGTCCATCGGCGAATTCGGCGTGCTCGACGAACTCCTCCGGCCTCACCCAGCGCTCGACCGGGTGATGCCGCACGGAGGGCCGCAGGTACTGGGTGATGGTGATGATGTCGCAGCCGGCGTCGTACAGGTCGGTCAGCGCGGTGCGCACCTCCTCGGGCGTCTCGCCCATGCCCAGAATGAGGTTGCTCTTGCTGACCAGGCCGAAGTCACGCGCGGCGGTCAGCACCGCGAGGCTGCGGTCGTAGCGGAACGCGGGCCGAATCCGCTTGAAGATCCGGGGCACCGTTTCCAGGTTGTGCGCCAACACTTCCGGGCGGGATTCGAAGACCTGGTGCAGGAGCGCCGGCTCTCCGTTGAAGTCCGGGATCAGCAACTCGACCCCGGTGTTCGGGTTGAGTTTCTTGATGTAGCGCACCGTCTCGGCGTAGAGCCACGCGCCGCCGTCCGGCAGATCGTCGCGGGCCACCCCGGTGACCGTGGAGTAGCGCAGCCCCATGGCCTGAACACTCTCGGCCACCCGGCGCGGCTCGTCGCGGTCCAGGTCGGCGGGCTTGCCGGTGTCGATCTGGCAGAAGTCGCAGCGCCGGGTGCACTGCTCGCCGCCGATCAGGAAAGTGGCCTCGCGGTCCTCCCAGCATTCGTAGATGTTGGGGCAGCCCGCTTCCTCGCAGACCGTGTGCAGGCCTTCACGCTTGACCAGGCTTTTCAGCGCGGTGTACTCCGGGCCCATCTTGGCCCTGGTCTTGATCCACGGCGGCTTGCGCTCGATCGGAGTCTGGGCGTTGCGCACTTCAAGGCGCAGCAGTTTGCGACCATCCGGGACCACGCTCACGTTTGCGATGCTACGCGAGCGCGGTGTCAGCAGCAGCGGGCCGCCCGGTGAGCCGAAGTCGCCCATCGAGCGCAGCCAGCACGGCATCGCCGACCCGGCCGCGGAGGTCGTCCACGGCAACGCGGCGGCCCAGTTCGGCACTCAGCGAGGTCACTCCGGCATCGGCGATCCCGCACGGCACGATGGCGGAGAACGCGTTCAGATCACAGTCGCAGTTGAGTGCGAAACCGTGCAGGGTGGTCGCCCTGGACACCCGGATGCCGACGGCGCCGATCTTGCGCTCCGGCCGATGGCCCTCGGCGGGCAGCCACACACCCGACCGGCCCTCGACACGGCCAGCGGCCAGACCCAGCTGGGTGCAGACGTTGATCAGCGATTCCTCCACGCGCCGAACGTAATTCACGACGTCGAGGGGTTCGGCCAGCCCGATGATCGGATAGCCCACCAGCTGCCCGGGACCGTGCCAGGTGATCTTGCCGCCGCGGTCGGTGTCGACGACTGGTATTGATTCCCGGGTCGGCCCCCGCAAGCGGGAGGTGCCCCCATCGCTCCTGCCCTCCGGGGTTCCGTCCAGCGGCCTCTCGTGCGGCAGCGTCCGGCGCCCTGCGGTGTAGACCGACGGATGCTGCAGCAGCAGCAGGGTGTCGGGTCCACCGGCGACCCGGGCGTCGGCGATTTCGCGCTGCAACTGCCATGCGCTGCGGTACTCGACGGTGCCCAGCTGCCGGACCTCGATGTCCGAGGTGCTCGACCGGATGGATCGCGCCATGGCTTAGACCGTACTAGGACATGTCGCCGGATGCGGTGGCGAAGGAGAGTGCTTCACCGATGGTGTTGTGGTGGAACTGGAATCCGGCCCGTTCCAGCGCCGCGGGGATCGCGCGCTGACCGCCAAGCAGCCCCTCTTCGGCGAATTCACCCAGCGCGGTGCGCACCACGAATCCCGGCAGCATCCAGGGCGTCGGGCGGTTGACGGCGCGGCCGAGGGCGGCGGTGAACTCGGCGTTGGTCACCGGGGCGGGGCCGGTTAGATTTGCAGGCCCGGACAGCGAGTCGTTCGAGATCGCGAACAGCAGCGCCCGGACCTCGTCTTCGAGGCTGATCCACGGCATGTACTGGCGCCCGTTGCCGATCCGCGCGCCCAGCCCGAGGGAGAAGATCGGCCGCAGGCGCCCCAGAATGCCGCCGGACGGGCCGAGCACCAGGCCGGTGCGGACCAGCACCACCCGGACACCGGCCTCTTGCGCGGGCTGCGTGGCGGCCTCCCAGTCCTCGCAGAGCTGGGCCAGGAACCCGCTTCCGGCAGGCGCGGTTTCGTCGGCGATGCGGTCGCGGGTGTCGCCGTAATAGCCGACCGCGCTGGCGTTCACCAGCACACCCACGCCGGCGTCGACGACGGCCGCTGACAACACTTCGGTGGGGGTGATGCGGCTGTCGCGCAGGCTCTGCTTGAACGCGCCCGACCACCGCTTCTCGCCGACGTTGACACCGCACAGGTTGACCACCGCGTCGACGCCTTGCAGAGAACTTGGGTCGAATTCACCGGTGTCCGGATTCCAGTGCAGCTCGTCGGGGTTGGACGGTGCGCGGCGGACGATCCGCAGCACCCGGTTGTCGGTGGCGCGCAGCGCATAGACCAGCGCCGAGCCGATCAGACCGGAAGAACCAGCGATCGCGATGACCGTATTGGCCACCGGTCAGAGTCCCAGGTCGGCCTCGAAAGCCCCCTCTTCAAGCCGGCGCTTGATGGTCGTCAGGAATCGGCCGGCGTCGGCACCGTCGACCAGCCGGTGGTCATAGGTCAGCGGCAGGTAGCACACCGACCGCACCCCGATCGACTCATTGCCGTTGCTGTCGACCACGATTCGCGGCCGCTTGACGATGGCGCCGGTGCCCAGCATCGCCGCCTGCGGCGGAACCAGGATCGGGGTGTCGAACAGAGCTCCCTGGCTGCCGATGTTGGTGATGGTGAAGGTGCCGCCCGACAGCTCGTCGGGTTTGAGGTTGCCCGAGCGGGCGCGGGCCGCGATGTCCGCGATCGCCCGCGCCAATCCGGCCAGCGACAGGTCGCCGGCGTTGTGGATCACCGGCGACAGCAGGCCCTGCTCGGTGTCGACCGCGAAGCCGATGTGCTCGGCGTCGTAGTAGGTGATCTCCTTGGTTTCCTCGTTGTAGCTGGCGTTGATGTTCGGGTGCGTCTTCAGCGCGTCGATGACGGCCCTCGCGAAGAACGGCAGGAAGGTCAGGTTGACGCCCTCCCGTTCGGCGAAGGCGTTCTTGGCGCGGGCCCGCAGCGCCACGATCTTGGTCATGTCGACCTCGTGGGTCTGCGTCAACTGGGCTGTGGCCTGCAGGGATTCGCGGGTCTTCTTTGCGGTGATCTGCCGGATCCGGTTGGCCTTCTGCGTGGTGCCGCGCAGGTGCGCCAGCGATGGGGCCGGGGCTGCCGCGGCGGCCGGTGCTGCTGTTTTTTCGCTCGCCGCCGGGGCTTCTTCGGCGGGGGCGGGCGGTGCCTTCTTGGCTTCCGCAGCCGCCAGCACGTCCTGCTTGCGGATGCGCCCGCCCACACCGGTGCCCTTGACCTCGGCGAGGTCGATGTTGTTCTCATTGGCGAGCTTTCGCACCAGCGGCGTCACGTACGGGCCGGTCTCTGATGAACCGGCCGAGGGTGCCACGGCGGCCGCCGGCTTCGGTTCGGGCCTGGGTTCCGGTTTCGGCTCCGGCTTCGGTTCGGGCTTGGGTTCCGGTTTCGGCTCCGGCTTGGGCTCGGCCTTCGGCTCCGGCTCTGGTTCCGGTTCCGGTTCCGGTTCGGGTGCGGGCGCCGGCTTGTCTTCTGCGGCCGGTGCCGCCCCTTCGTCGCCGATCTTGGCCAGCTCGCCGCCGACGGCGACGGTGCCGTCCTCTTCGGCGGTGATGCTCAGCAGGGTGCCGGACACCGGCGAGGGGATTTCGGTGTCGACCTTGTCGGTGGACACCTCGACCAGCGGCTCATCCGCCTCGACGGAATCGCCGACGTTCTTGAGCCAGCGGGTGACGGTGCCCTCGGTAACGGACTCGCCGAGTTCGGGCATCAGCACCGGGGTGGATTTCCCGCCCGACGACTCCGAGGACTTCGCGGCGGGGGCCTCCGGCTCCGGCTCCGGTTCCGGTTCGGGCTCGGGCCGTTCCTTCTGCGTGGGCTCGGGTTCCGGCTCCTTCTCCTCGTCCGACGGCGCGCTGTCGTCAGCCGAAGAACTGGCGCCCTCGCCCTCGTCGCCGATGACTGCCAGCTCTCCGCCCACCTCGACGGTGTCATCCTCCTGGGCGACGATCTTGGTCAGCACACCCGCGGCAGGCGCCGGGATTTCGGTGTCGACCTTGTCGGTGGACACCTCGAGTAACGGTTCGTCCAGCTCGACTGTGTCGCCCTCCTGCTTCAGCCAGCGGGTGACAGTCCCCTCGGTGACGCTCTCACCGAGTGCGGGCATCTGGACGGAGAAGGCCATAGTCTTTTGACTCCCTCGAACGGTCAGTCGTCACGGGTCGATCTCTGGCTTACCACAGCGGCGTGTACCGGGTGATGCACCCAAGTGGAATGTCGGAACCATCCTGTCACTGCGCAGCCATTCGCACGCACTCAGGGTTGATCGCCACGGCGCCGGTTCGGCACGGACGGTGATGCGGCCCGCTCTGGCACTATCGAAGGTGAGTAGAGCCGAAAGGCCGCGAGAAGGAGTAGGTCCAGTTGGGACTGTTCGACAGGTTTCGGCGGGGTCGCGCATCGCGCCGGGGGATGGCGGACGATCGCGCCGCTGATCTCCGCTATCTCCGCCAGTGGGTCGCGGAGCACACCGGGGTGGAGGCCTACGTCGAGCCGAAGACCACGGTCACCGACGTGACCGTGGTGCTGGTCGCCGCCGACGGCGAGTGGACCCGGCGCCGCGCCGGCGGTGATGCAGGGGCGCGGCGGTTGAGCGACCAGCTGAAGATCCCGGTCTACGACGTGCAGAAAATCGGCTATCCGCGGCGGATGCGGGACTACGACGCCCGGCGTCGCATCGAACGCCGTCGCGCGGGAACCGCGGAAAACTGACCTGCGTTGACCCGCCGGCGACGCCTTGACACCCTTACCGGAGCAGGCAGGGTCGAACCTCGAGTGATTCCTGCGGTATCAGCTACTGGTAGTCACACTTACTTTGGCGTGGAGGTCAGATGACAGCGGTCGCGGCGCAGCAGATCAGGGAGCACTTCGTCGACAGCGGTGACGGGGTCCGGATCGCCGTATACGAGCAGGGCAACCCGGACGGCCCGACACTCGTGATGGCACACGGCTGGCCCAATTCGCATGTGATGTGGGACGGTGTCGTCCCGCCGCTCGCCGACCGCTTCCGCATCATCACCTACGACAACCGCGGCGTCGGCGCCTCGTCGGTGCCCAAACCGGTCTCCGCGTACGCGATGGCCGGCTTCGCCGACGACTTCGCTGCCGTGATCACGGCGCTGAGCCCCGGTGAACCCGTGCATGTGCTGGCCCACGACTGGGGCTCGGTCGGGGTGTGGGAGTACCTGAGCCGGCCCGGCGCCAGTGACCGCGTCGCCTCGTTCACCTCCCTATCGGGGCCCAGCGCCGACCACTACAGCGCCTTCATCCGGGACGGGCTCGCGCGGCCCTACCGGCCGATCAAGTTCGCCCGGGCGCTCGGGCTGGCGCTGCGGCTGTCCTACTGGATTCCGTTCTCCCTCCCGGTGATTACGCCCGCCCTGATGCGGGCCGGGCTGGGTCGTCGAATCCAGCAATGGCAAGCCGGCGGTGTGGCCGCCGATCAGATCCACTGCTCCGCCGACCTCAACGCCGATGCCGCGAACTCGTTGAAGATCTACCGCGCCAACGCGGTTCGCTCCGCCAGCGTCATCAGGCGCGACCACTACGTGACCGTTCCGGTGCAACTGATCTGCAATACCAAGGACTTTTTCGTCAGGGCGCACGGCTATGACGATGAGTCGCGGTGGGTCTCGCGGCTGTGGCGGCGCGACATCAGGGCCGGGCACTGGTCGCCGTTCTCGCACCCGCAGGTGCTGGCCCAGTCGGTGGCCGAACTCGTCGACCATCTCGAAGGCAAGCCGGCCAGCCGGGCCCTGCTGCGCGCGCAGGTCGGCAGGCCACGCGCATACTTCGGCGACACCCTGGTCTCGGTGACGGGCGCCGGCAGCGGCATCGGCCGCGAAACCGCGTTCGCGTTCGCCCGCGAGGGGGCTGAGCTGGTGGTCAGCGATATCGACGAGGCCAGTGTCAAGGACACCGCCGCACAGATCGCCGCGCGGGGAGGTGTCGCCCACCCGTACGTGCTCGACGTCGCTGACGCCGAGGCCGTCGAGCGGTTCGCCGACCAGATCTGCGCCGAGCATGGCGTGCCGGACATCGTGGTGAACAACGCCGGGATCGGACAGGCGGGCCGCTTCCTGGACACGCCGCCGGAGCAGTGGGACCGGGTATTGGACATCAACCTGGGCGGCGTGGTCAACGGCTGCCGTGCCTTCGCCCGTCGGCTCGTCGACCGCGGCACCGGTGGGCACATCGTCAACGTCGCCTCGATGGCCGCCTACGCGCCGCTGCAGTCGCTGAACGCCTACTGCACCAGCAAGGCGGCGGTGTACATGTTCTCCGACTGCCTGCGCGCCGAGCTCGACGACGCCGGCATCGGCCTCACGACGATCTGCCCGAGCACCGTCGACACCAACATCTTGGCGAACACCCGAATCAATGCGCCGCAGGGGAAAACCGAGCAGGTCCCCGGCCGACGTGCGCAGCTGGAGAAGATGTTCGCGTTGCGCCACTACGGACCGGACAAGGCCGCGAAGGCAATCGTGTCGGCGGTCAAGAAGAACAAGCCGATCCGGCCGGTGATGCCGGAGGCCTACTTCGTCTACGGCGTGTCGCGAGTGCTGCCGCAGGCGCTGCGCAGCACCGCGCGCGGACGGGTGATGTAGGACGCGCGTAGACGCGCTAGCCCTGTTCTGCTAACCGTTTTCTGAGATGTCCTCGAGCACCGCGAACATGGTGCGGGTCGGCACGCCCGTGCCGCCCTTGCCGGTATAACCCCACGGTCCGGCGGTGTTGTAGGCGGGGCCGGCTACGTCGATATGCGCCCACTGCACGCCGTCGGCGACGAATTCGCGCAGGTACACCCCGGCCACCAGCATGCCCGCGAAGCGCTGGCCACTGACATTGGCCAGATCGGCCACCGACGACTTCAGGTCATCCTTCAACTCGTCGGGCAGCGGCATCGGCCAGGCGTTCTCGCCCACCTGCTGCGAGATCCCGGCCACCCGGTCGCGGAACTCCTCGCTGCCCATCACACCGGGGGTGCGTGAGCCCAGCGCCACGGTCTGCGCACCGGTCAGCGTCGAGGTCTCGATGAGGTAGTCCGGGTCGTCCTCGCACGCCCGCACGATCGCGTCGGCAAGGATCAGCCGGCCCTCGGCGTCGGTGTTGAGCACCTCGACGGTGCGGCCGCCGTACATCGTCAGCACGTCGCCGGGTCGGGTGGCGGACCCGTTGATCATGTTCTCGGCCATCGGCGCGAACGCGGTGACCTGGACGGGGAGGCCGAGCTCGGCGACGGCCAGCGTCGTGTTCACCACC
>JAOPWF010000847.1 GCA_025965815.1 Mycobacterium sp. | reverse complement strand
GGGATCGTGCGTCGTGCCCGAGGAGAATTGGATCAATGCCACGTCGTGGGCGGCGACTTCTATCTCGCCCGAGTTCGTGCCGCCCAGGCTGGACGCGGTCACACAGCCGAGGCGAGGAGCTGCGATCTGAACGGCGACCCCGAGGAACCGGCGGATGCGCTCGTCGGTCACCACCAAAGCCGCATCCACCGCCGCCAGCATCGCTGCCGTCCTCCGGTGATACTCGTCGAGTCTGCCGAGCCGGACGGGCGGATACAGCGGAACCGGGATGGCGCCCGCGCACAGCACGCCGAAGAAGCACTCCACGAACTCCGGAGAGGTTGGCAGCACCAGCGCGACGCGATCGCCCCTCTTCACCCCGCGACCCATCAGATCCGCGGCGATCCACAGCGCGTGCTCCCGTACGCGAGCCATCGGCACGTCCTGGTCTTCTTCTTTCCGGTTCACGAAGAACAGGCTCACGCCACTGTGTGCGGCTGCGGCGAGCATTTCATTGAGCGTCTCGTGCTTCGGATAGATCGCGGGAGCGCCTCTCACGGTCGCTCCTGAATGCGGCGGACCACCAATTCTGCTAGATCGCCCACGCTATTCAGATCGTCCCCGTCCTCCTCGTCCAGGACGATGTCGTAGCGCTTTTCGATCTTGAAGATGAGCGACAAGACCTTGAGCGAATCCAGCCCCCCACCGAAGAGGGTCGAATCGGCTGTGAGATCGACAGGTCCCGCTTCAGCCCGGACGAGTTCGATGATGTCCTGGGTTACCGCTTCAATGGTCGCGGACTTTCCTGGTGGCAACGTCATGCAAACCGAGAGTAGCTACTGTCTACCAAGCGATTCCAGTCACTGTGACCGTTATCATCCATGTCTAACAAGCGATTCCAGCCACCGTCACCAGTTGACTCCCGCCAGCCCTACTCCCCCGTACCTGGCAACTGCAAACTTCCCGACGCACGGCGATTAGCCGTGCCCCAACCGCCGTGGGGGGCTTTGTGGAAAAGTGACGATTCGACAACTTGACGCCTCACAGTCGCGTTGGCGACGCGGGACGAGTGCAGTTGATCGGCGACGCCGAAGGTTTTGTCCGATCGGAGGTGAAATCGTCCGCCGAACGCGAATCATTAGCCAAATAGCACGGATCGACGGGCGGTCGGAGGCACCCGTGCCGTCCGCAGTCGAAAGTGGGGGTATGCCACAGCTGAGATCACGGGCCCGTGACACCGATTTTTTCGCTGATCGATTTGCCTCGCAGCGAGCCGATCGACGATCCGACCGCATATTTGCAGGCGGCTGTGCGGTGGCACTTCAGCCCGGAAACCGGTTCGCCGTATTGGCTCAAGAGCGCCACGGCGCTTGACTTCGACCCTCTGACCGACGTCAAGACCTTCGAGGACCTGGGGCTGTTTATGCCGGCGCCGACGAGATCATCCTGGCCGCCGATTTCGCCATGGTCTACGGCGGCCAAGACATGGTGGACAAGTACGCCAACGATCTGACCGTATTTCCCAACGGACCGGGTCGGTCGAAGATTCTGATCACCGCCGAAAAGGCCTGGCGCGACTACCTCGACGTCATCGTCGACTCGATCAGCGACATGGGCGGGATGGCCTGTGTCAACACCACCGCCGTGCTCTGTGAGGGCGACCCGGCGCCGCTAGCGCAGGCGATCGCCGAGCGGCTGTCCACGATCCCGCCGCTGCCCACCTTCCATGAACGGCCATCCTGCCCACTCAGCCGATCGACAAGGCGCAAGCGCTGGCGACGTATCTGGCAGCCAACGCAGCCGGCACCACCGCGGTGCTGGGTGCCGATCAGGTGGTCGCTCACCTCGGCGACGGCTACGCGGCGCTGCGCCCAGCAATGCACCTGCTGACCGAACCTGACCCAGACACGCTCAACATCGAGCTGGCCTTCCCCTGCGTGTGGATCTCGCCCTGGTCGCGCAGCGATGGACTCAACCCGCTGCGGCATTCGCTGGTTATCAACGCCATCACGACCGATGACGAACTGCTCGACGACTTAGTGAACGAGCCCACGGTGACCAATGTGTACAGCGGTCACCACCCGACCTACGAAATGACACCCGAGATCCCGCACGGCGGCATTCTCGCCGACTTCTTGATGCGCAACAAGGGCTTCGTCCGCGACTGACATCAACCAGCAACGGCGAAGCTAGCTTTGGGCAACTCAACTGGCCGGCCCTGCGAGGGGTGGGGCTGGGCAGCGCCCTCAGCACGCGGCGTCGAGGACGTCGCTGACGCGGTCGAGGTAGCCCGGGAGCGGGTCGTGGCTTGCGGTCACCATGCGCAGTTGGCCATTGAAGGTGCAGATGCCGGTAGTCAGCTCACCCTGGATCTGGCCGAGTGTCGCCGGTCCCCAGATCGCCACCGGTCGCACCGCCTGTCGTGTGCCCATGTCCAGCACACCGAGGTTGGACGCGAACGCCTCGAAGCTGAGCCCCGCGATCGTGAAAGCCTCTGCGTCCTCGGTGGTCGCATCGACGGGGATGAACTGTTCGGTGGCAGCCGAGGCGGCGAACAGAGCGGGTACTGATCGCGCACCGGCGAGCTGGTCGCCGACCGTGCGGGCCATGTCCCACAGGTCGGTGAGCTCTTGGCGGATGAACGCGGTGCGGGCCGCGCTGATGTACAGGCAGATGTCGTCGCCGACACCAAGATGGGTGCGGATGTCGATTGGAGTGAGCACCCGGACGAACTCGTTGCGGCCCGACGTGATGATCACCTGGCTCATGGCCGAGACCAACGCCGAGTGCACAGTGGTCCGCTCGGCGCGGGCGCGGCTGACCAGCCGCCGAGTCAGATCCTCATTGAAGGAGGCGGCGCTCAGATGGGGCACGGCGCCGTCGACGGGCCGAATCGTCGACGGGGTGGCCAGCCAGTCCGGGTGCGCCGGCGTCGGCGGGCTGTTTGCCGCCAGCGCAACGGCCGGTTGCGCGTCCCGCAGGGCGCCGATCAGATCCTCCTGCGACGGCGGGACGGGCAGCGCCGCCAGGTCGTGGCCGTTGAGGGCGGAGAACAAGTCCCGCAGCAGGTATGCGGCCGAAAGCCCGTCCACGACTGCGTGGTCGACGGTCAGCACGATCGCGGCCGGGGTGCTCGGCCCGGAGCGCAGCAACACCACCCGGGTCATCGGCGCGCAGGAGCGGTCGAAGGGGCGGGTCAACTCCTCGGCGACAAGATCACGCCAGGTTTTGCCGGTCTCGGCGTCGACGACGGTGACCCGGATCGGCGGCACGCTCGCCGGGCGGTAAAACCCGAGTCGCGTCTGCGGGTGATCCTCGACGTGGACGTTCAACAGCGGGTGGCGGCGCTGCACCGCCAGTAGGCCCGCGCCAAGCGCGGCGGGATCCAGGTCGTCAGCCAGTTCGGTCACGACGCAAAAATGCTTGGTGCTCTTCTGCTCGCTCAGGTGAAACATCCGCTCGAATGCGCCGAGCGGCCGCACCAAACCACCAGTCGCATCGCCGGCCGACGGGCGCAATCCGACGCCGCCGGCGTCGAAATCGCTGTCGCGTCCAATCATTGGGCACGTCCTTTCCGCCTTCTTGGGCGATGTCACAGTGTGTACTGGGCTGTGAGGATCTCGGCTGCGCGTTCGCCGATGATGACGCAGGGGGCCATCGTGTTTCCGGTGGTAACCCGGGGCATGATGGATCCGTCAGCGATCCGAAGGCGTTCGATTCCATAGGCTTTCAGGGTGCCGTCGACCACCGAC
>JAOPWF010000787.1 GCA_025965815.1 Mycobacterium sp. | reverse complement strand
CCGAAGGAGTCGGACACCTTCTGGGCCGACCACATGTGATCGATGTGCCCGTGCGTGAGCAGCACCGCCGCCGGAGTCAGCCGGTTTTCGTCCAGCAGACGGCGCAGTCGCCCGGTGGCCTGCTGGCCGGGGTCGACGATCAAAGCGTCGGCGCCGGGCCGCGGCGCCAGGACGTAACAGTTGCACTGCAACATCCCGGCGGGAAATCCGGTGATCAGCATGGTGTCCAGTTTCCCACCCGCTGTTCGGAAGGGTCGCGGCGCCCGCGCTCAGCTATTCCTGGCACACTCGTTGCCGACTGTTCAAGGACAACCACGGAGGACTACGGCGGTGCCGACCAACGAACAACGACGTGCGACGGCCAAGCGCAAGCTGGAGCGGCAGCTGGAACGCCGCGCGGTGCAGGCGCGCAAGCGCCGGATCATGACGATCGCCGGGGCCGCGGTGGCCGCCGTCGTGGTGGTCGCCGCGGTGGTGGCGACCGTGGTGCTGACCAACAAGGATGCTGGCACCAAGACCGCGTCGGCCAGCACCACGACCGGTGCCGTACCGGCGCAGAACGCGTCCGGGCCCGCGGGACCGCCGCCGCCGGCCGACGGGAAGCTGCCGCCGTTCACGCCGGCGGCGGACCTCGGCGCCAACTGCCAGTACCCCAAGTCGACGGCGGCTGCCAGCAAGCAGGTCAATCCGCCGCGGGCCGGCAAGGTGCCGACCGACCCGGCGCAGATCAGCGCCAGCATGACCACCAACCAGGGCAACCTCGGGCTGCAGTTGGACAACGCGAAGGCGCCGTGCACGGTGAACAGCTTCGCCAGCCTGGCGCAGCAGGGCTACTTCAACGACACGCCGTGCCATCGGCTCACCACGTCGCAGGGCCTGGCCGTACTGCAGTGCGGCGACCCCACCGGCCAGGGCTCAGGCGGGCCGGGCTACCAGTTCGCCAACGAGTACCCAACCGACCAGTACCAGCCCGACGCTCCGGCGTTGCAGCAGCCCGTCCTGTATCCGCGCGGCACACTGGCGATGGCCAACGCCGGACCGGGAACCAACGGCAGCCAGTTCTTCCTGGTGTACAAGGACTCCACGCTGCCGCCGAACTACACCGTCTTCGGCACCATCGACGCGACCGGTCTGGCCACGCTGGACAAAATCGCGGCGGCGGGGGTCAAAGGCGGCGGCGAGGACGGCGCCCCCGCGACCGACGTGAAGATCACGTCCGTCGGCCTGGACTGATCCTCGCCGACCCCGGTGACCACTCCGCCCGTGCCGCCCCCGTACGGCGCAGCCCCACAGCCGTGGGAAAACCCGTATCACGGGTATCCGGCCGGCTATCCGCAGCCGCGGCCCACGAACGGGCTGGCGATCGCGTCACTGATCTGCGCGTTCCTGTTCGCGCCGCTGGGCATCATCTTCGGCCACATGTCGCTGTCGCAGATCAGGCGGACCGGTGAGGACGGCCGTGGCCTGGCCACCGCGGGCCTGGTGATCGGGTATCTGTTCACCGTCCTGATGATCGGGATGCTGGTTGTCGGGCTGGTGTTCTTCTCCTGGATGGCACGTCTATACGACGACACCCTCAAATCAGGGCGCTACCCGTCCACGATCACTGCCAGCCCGGGTGACCCGCTGCCGGCCTTCACACCGCCGGCGAATCTCGGCGCCAACTGCACCTACCCGGCGACCAACGAGCCGGCGAGTAAGCACACCAAACCGCCCCGCACGGGACGGGTGCCGACCGACCCGGCGCAGGTCAGCGCCAGCATGAGCACCAACCAGGGCAACGTCGGCATCGAGCTCGACAACGGCAAGGCACCGTGCACGGTCAACAACTTCGTCAGCCTCGCGCAGCAGGGCTACTTCGACAACACGCCCTGCCACCGGTTGACCACCTCGGCGGACCTGTCGGTGCTGCAGTGCGGCGACCCGCTCGGTACCGGGGCGGGCGGGCCCGGGTACCAGTTCGCCAACGAGTACCCGACCAGCCAGTACCGCCTGTCGGATCCGGCGCTGCAGCAGCCGGTGGTCTATCCGCGCGGCACGCTGGCGATGGCGAACGCCGGGGCGGGAACCAACGGCAGCCAGTTCTTCATCGTGTACAAGGATTCGACGCTGCCGCCGCAGTACACGGCGTTCGGCAGGATCGATAACACCGGTCTGGCCACCGTCGAGAAAATCGCGGCGGCGGGTGTCGCCGGTGGTGGTGACGACGGGTCGCCTGCCACGGACACCACGATCAGTTCGGTGCGGCTGGACTGAGCTCGCGAGCAGACGCACAATCGCGCGTTTCGACGCCCAAAAGGGGGATTCTCCGTCTGCTCACCGGGAAGGGTGTCAGGAGGCGCTGGTGACGCGGTAGACGTCGTAGACGCCTTCGACGTTGCGGACCACGTTCAGCACGTGCCCGAGATGCTTTGGGTCGCCCATCTCAAAGGTGAACCGGCTGATCGCCACGCGGTCCCCCGAGGTCGTCACGGACGCCGACAAGATGTTGACCCGCTCGTCGGCCAGCACCCGCGTCACATCCGAGAGCAGCCGGTGCCGGTCGAGCGCCTCCACCTGGATGGCGACCAGGAACACCGAGGACGGTGACGGCGCCCACTCCACATCGATGATCCGCTCGGCCTGCTGCTGCAGCGACGTGGCGTTGGTGCAATCGGTGCGGTGCACGCTGACCCCACCGCCGCGGGTCACGAAGCCCATGATCTGGTCGCCGGGCACCGGCGTGCAGCATTTCGCCAGCTTGGTCAGCACACCGGGCGCGCCCGGCACCGCCACACCGACGTCGTCGGTGCTGCGCTGACGCACCGGCATGGTGGCCGGGGTGGACCGCTCGGCGATCTCGTCCTCAGCGCTGTCGGCGCCGCCCAACTGGGCCAGCAGCCGCTGCACCACGTGCCGAGCCGACACATGACCCTCACCCACCGCGGTGTAGAGCGCGGACACATCGAGGTAGCGCAACTCCCGGGCCAGCGCCGCCATCGACTCGCCGTTCATCAAGCGCTGCAGCGGGAGTCCGCCACGGCGCACCTCGCGGGCGATGGCGTCCTTGCCGGTTTCCAGCGCCTCCTCGCGGCGCTCCTTGGCGAACCACTGGCGGATCTTGGCCTTCGCGCGCGGCGACACCACGAATGTCTGCCAGTCCCGCGACGGTCCGGCGTTGGCGGCCTTCGAGGTGAAAACCTCAACCACTTCGCCGTTTTCGAGCTTGCGCTCCAGCGCCACCAGCCGGCCGTTGACCCGCGCACCGATGCAGCGGTGACCGACCTCGGTGTGCACCGCATAGGCGAAGTCGACCGGCGTGGATCCGGTGGGCAACGTGATGACGTCGCCCTTAGGGGTGAAGACGAAGATCTCCTGTACCGCAAGGTCGTAACGCAGCGACTCGAGGAACTCACCGGGGTCGGCGGCCTCCCGCTGCCAGTCGAGAAGTTGGCGCATCCACGCCATGTCATCGATCTCGGCGGCGGCGTGCCCTGCCGGAACGCCGTTGCGGCCCTTGGCTTCCTTGTAACGCCAGTGCGAGGCGATGCCGTACTCGGCGGTGCGGTGCATGTCGCGGGTGCGGATCTGCACTTCCAGCGGCTTGCCCTCGGGGCCGACGACGGTGGTGTGCAGCGACTGGTACACGCCGAACCGCGGCTGGGCGATGTAGTCCTTGAACCGCCCGGCCATCGGCTGCCAGAGCGAATGCACCACGCCCACCGCGGCATAGCAGTCGCGGATCTCGTCGCACAGGATGCGGACACCGACGAGGTCATGGATGTCATCGAAGTCGCGGCCCTTGACGATCATCTTCTGGTATATCGACCAGTAGTGCTTGGGACGCCCTT
>JAOPWF010000756.1 GCA_025965815.1 Mycobacterium sp. | reverse complement strand
CTCCTGGCTGGTGTCGCTGACCATCAGCATCGCGTCGGCATCGGGCAGCAGGCCGAGAGTCGCCGACAGGTGCGGCTGACCGTGGCCGCCGACACCCGGGGTGTCGACGAAGGCCAGGCCGCCCTTGAGCAGCGGGCTGGGCGCCATCACCTCGACCCGTAGCACCTCTCGTCCGCCGGCCTGCGGCGAGCGGCGCAGGTCCTTCTTGATGTCCGCGGGTGCGATCTCGACGATCTCCGGCGCCGCGCCGTCACCGTTGCCGACGATCAGCCGGGCGGAGGCGGGATCACCGTAGGTGACGACGGTGACCAGCGCCGTCGTCTCGTCGTCGCCGACCCGGGACACCGGCATGTTCAGCAGCGAGTTGAGCAGTTGGCTCTTGCCCTGTTTGAGCTGGCCCGCGATCACCACCCGGATCTGCGGATCGGTGATGCGCTCACGCGCCACCGCCAACCGCTCCTTGAGGTCATCGCGTTCGTTGAGCTCGGCGATCTTGATGGTGTGGTCGATCAACTCGACGATCACCTTGACCCGGCGGGGGTCATCGGGTTGCGTCATCGCGCTGCCTCCCTGTGTTTGGCGCTATCCACGTTATGCGCACGAAACGGCGGGGACCGTCGTCGAGGTCCCCGCCGTTGCGCGTGATCTGTCGGCGATCAGAAGCCGAGCAGGTGGTTGTGCGAGAGCGTCGTGTCGTTGTGGCTCGCCAGCGACGTGTCGTTGTTGCTCGCCACATTCGTGTCGAACAGCGAGTGGTCCGACGAGTCGTGCACGGAGTTGTCACTGACCGAGTGATCATCGACAACCACCGAGTGATCGTCGCTGCTGGTGTGCGTGACGGTCGTGGTGGTGGTCTGGTGGCCGTCGGCCGCCGTCACGTTGCCCGTGCCGCCCACCGTGGTGGTCGTCTGGCTGCCGCCGATGACGCTGGTGTCACCGGTGTGCTGGGTGTTGTCCGAGCCCTTGATGACAGTGCCCTGGCCGCCGGTGGAGATCACGTCGCCGCCGGCGGTGGTGCCGCTGTCCGCGACGGTGCTGTGGCCCACCGCGACGTTCGAACCGTGGTCGGCCCGGATGTCACCGTTGTTGACCTCGTTGTTGTTGCCCAACACGGCGCCGTCACCGCTGACGATGTCGCCGGAATTGCTGCCACCGACCGCGACCGCTCCGTCACCGTTGGCGCTGGTCTTGTCGCCGAGGGTGATGTCGCCGAAGCCGAGGTTGAAGGCGCCCTGCTGTGCGTTGGCACCCGCGTCCTGGTTCGGGCTCAGCAACGAGGTGTCGTTGTGGCTGGCGAAATCGGTGTTGTTACGGCTGGCGAACTCGGTGTTGGTCTCCGGCGCGAACGTCGGTGACGGTGCGTAGTTCGGGGCGAACGACGTGTCGTAGGCCGGGGAGAAGCCGTAGTTGTTGGACACCGCGCGCTGCAGACCGACGATCGGGTCGCCATTGCCCAGTACCAGTCCGGGAACCGCGGTCGCGGCCACGGCCGAGACCTGAGCGGCGGTCACGCCGGCGAGCCCGGCGTCACGCATCGCCTGCTCCGGGGCGGCCACAAACGCCTGGGCGGCGCTTTCACTGCGGAACAGATCCAGGATGTAGTCGATCAGGTTCGTCATTGGAGTGCCTTTCGGTTGACGTTGTCTCGGTGACTCTGCGGTCGTCGCTGGAGTGTTCCGGCGATCTGAGAAACACCGTATGGCGTCCCGCGCGGCCGGGTAACGGGGCCGGATCCCCTCCCTACCGGCAAGCCCCCCGGGATCGGCCGCGGTACCCCATTAGGGGATTAGGGGGTCATGGGGGCCGACAGCAGCAACGCGGGAAACCACTAGGTGGGAGCCCATATCCGCACGTCACGATGCACGTCCTACAAATGGCGAAGCCCCCGCGGCAATCCGCGGGGGCTGTCGGCACGGAGGGCGCGGTGTTACTCGAAGATGTCGAAGCCGGCCGGGTCGGCGTCGGCCGGGTGGTGGTCGACCACCGAGTGATCCCAGGCGACGTGATCGTCCACCCCGAAGCCGCCGTCGTCGACCGGCGCCTGGACGCCGTCAACCGCGCTGAACTGCGTGGATGGGTCGAAGGTGTCCATGCCCTGGTGCAGATCCTGGGGCACGTCGGCCGCGGAGCGCACGGACTGATCGAGCGGCTGGTCGATGACGCCAGTCGCGGCGTCGTGCACGTCGACCGTGTGATCGGGGATCGGAACGGAGAATGCGTCGAACGCGGCGGTGGCCGCGCCGCTGGTCCACACGTTGCCATCGCCCGCGGCGTCCCCGCCGACCGCCGGGGCCGCCATGGACAGCGAATCGGACACCATCGGAATGAGGTTGTTGACATCGATGCTGGTCACATCGGTCAGGTGGGCATCGGCAATGGTCTGTGACGGGTCAGCGGCGTAGCGTGCAGCTACGTCGGGGTCGCGCACGACTGACATCACAAAATCGAGCAGCGAGTTTGCCATCGCACGCCTTCTTCCTTCACGCCGGTACTCACAGGGAAAGCCCAGTTCTTTCCCAAGATGTTATCCAGCGGAGCCGTCCCCGTGATCGGTGCCGACCCCACCCTCGCCGAGACGGCGTTAGGGGACTCACCGTTAGGGGTTTCGCGCCACTAGGGGGATTTGCGTGACCCCCGGTGACCGAGCCGCTATGGTGAGTGACGGCCGCCGACCGCACGTGTTGATACAGGGGTACCGCGAGATGAGCGACTCACTGGGGTTGTCCATCGGGATAACAAACCTGGTGGCGGCCCGCGACAGTCGTCCGACGGTAACCCGCCGATCCGTGCTGACGCTGTTCGACCACCGCGCGCCGGAGGTCGGAGTACCCGCGGACAACCCAAACCTTAACGAGCCTGGCCTGGTGCTGAGGGGCTTCGTCGAACGGGTAGGTGATCCGGTGCCGCTGGTGGCGGCCGACGGATCCTTCTACCGCGGCGAACTTCTGGTGACCGAGGCATTGGAGGCGATGGCACGGGCCGCCGCAAACGGCACTCCGCCGTCGCAGGTCACCGTGGCGATACCGGCACACTGGGGGCCGGCCGCGGTCGGGGCGCTGCGCGGAGCGTTGCGGAACAGTTCCGTCCTCGCACCCGGCGGCACTCCGCCCGAACTGGTCTCCGACGCCGCGGCCGCGTTGGCCACACTGCAGTCCGATCCCGGCCTGCCGGCCGACGGCGTGGTTGCCCTCGTCGACTTCGGGGGCAGCGGCACCAGCATCACCCTGGCCGACGCCGGGTCAGGCTTAGAACCCATCGGTGAAACCGTGCGCTATACCGACTTCTCCGGTGATCAGATCGACCAGGCCATCCTGGCCCACGTGCTGGCCGGTATCCGGGACGTCGCGAACGCCGATCCCGCAGGCACCGCGGCGGTCAGCTCGCTGACCCGGCTCCGCGAGGAGGGCCGCAAGGCCAAGGAGCGGTTGTCGGCGGAGACGGCCACGGTGATTCCCGCCGAACTGCCGGGATTCAGTTCCGATATCCGGTTGACCCGCAACGAAATCGAGAACGTCATCGCGGGACCGCTGGACGGATTCCTGAACGCACTGCAGGACACATTGGACCGCAACAGGATTCCAGCGTCCAGCCTCGCTGCGGTCGCCACGGTCGGCGGCGGCGCCAGCATTCCGTTGATCACCCAGCGACTTTCGGAACGGCTACGGGTGCCGGTCATCACAACCGGTCAGCCCGCGCTGACCGCCGCCGGGGGTGCCGCGTTGGTCGCCGGGCGCGGCCCGTCACCGGACGCCCCAACGGGGATGGCCCCCGCGGCCGAGGACGCCCCGACCGGGATGGCACCAACGGCGGGCTGGGTC
>JAOPWF010000750.1 GCA_025965815.1 Mycobacterium sp. | reverse complement strand
CGTCACCGTGAGCTGCTTGCCCTGCTGTGAGGTCAGCTTGCCGTGCACGTCATCGGGACCCAGGATGCCGAGCGCCATGTGGTAATAGAGCAGGCTAGTCAGCGCCGGCGCGTTGGTCTTCAGGGCTTCGAGCTGTTCCGGCGGGAGCTTCGCGAACGCGTCGTCGACCGGTGCGAACACGACGTACGGGCCGTTGTCGAGCACGCTGACCAGGTTGACCGCTGGGTTGAGCTTGCCCGATAGCGCGGCGCTGAAGGTGGTCAGCATCGGGTTGTTGGCCAGTGCGGCGGAGTTCGATTCGGTTGCCATGCTGGTGAGCGATCCTGTGCCGCTCGGCACCCGCTGCTTATAGGCATCACAGCCGGGCCCCTGTGGGTCGGCGATCGGCGCCGCCGGGGCCGTCGTCGACGTCGGCGTCGGCGTGGGGTCGTCGGCATAGGCGGTCACGGCCAGTGGCAGCGACACCGCGATCGCGGCGGTCGCGGCGACGCCGCCGAACAACTTGAACGTGCGAGTCTTCACGTGCGGTTCCTCTCGCTCTTGCTGATCAGGGCCGTCGTCGGCCGTCTACACGCGATACGGGTTCGGCGAAATGCGACCGCGAGCATGGCGGCTCAGACGCCCATCGGGTCCCGCCGCCCCGACGAATCGTAAGCACAGCGCGTCAGCACCAGCAAAACGTGCTGCTCAGGGCGGCTGGTTCAGGCGCCGACGCTCGCCGGCGCTCTGCGGACGTTGAGGCACAGCAGCGCCGCGATACCGCACAGGCCGGCGGCGATATAGAACGCCGTGTCGTAGTTGCCCTGCATGTCCCGCAGGCGTCCCGCACCGGCCGCGGCGACGGCCGCTCCGAGCTGATGCGCGGCGAACACCCATCCGAAGACGACCGGACTGCGGGCGCCGAAGTAGTTTCGGCACAGTGCGATCGTCGGCGGCACCGTGGCGACCCAGTCCAGTCCGTAGAAGAGGATGAACACCCAGGTACCCGGCTCGGCGTGCGGTGAAAGCAGCGACGGCAGCAGGAGCAGCGACACGCCGCGGCCCGCGTAGTAGACGACCAGCAGCAGGCGCGGATCGACACGGTCGGTGAGCCAACCGGAGAACACCGTGCCCGCAACGTCGAGGAGGCCGATGGTGGCCAGCAGACCGGCGGCGACGGTGGTCGGCATGCCGTGGTCGTTGGCGGCTGGGATGAAGTGGGTGCCGATCAGGCCGTTCGTCGTCATCCCGCAAATGGCGAAACTGGCCGCCAGCAGCCAGAACGCCGGCACCCGCGCACCGATGCGCAGCCCGTCGAACGCGGCGCGGAAACTGTTCCCGGGAACGGCGGGGGCTTCGACGACCGCAGTCGCACCGTACGGCGCAATCCCCTTGTCCTGCGGGTAGTTCCGGATAAACACCAGCACCAGCGGAACGACCGTGAGCGCGGCCGCGGCGACGATCAACGACGCCCAGCGCCAGCCGTACCGGGTGGTCACCTCGGCGACCACGGGCAGGAAGATCAACTGGCCGGTGGCGCTGGCCGCGGTCAGCACACCAGTGACCACGCCACGCCGCTGCTCGAACCACCGGTTGGCGATCGTGGCGACGAAACCCATCGAAATGGCGCCGGTACCGACTCCGACCAGCACACCCCACAGCAGCACCAGCTGCCAACTGGCGGTCATCGTGACGCTGACCGCCGAGCCCGTCGCAATCAGCACCAGCGCCACCGACAGCACCCGGCGGACGCCAAACCGGTCCATCAGGGCGGCGGCGAACGGCGCGGTCAACCCGAACAGCGTCATGTTGACCGACATGGCCAGGCCGACGGTGCCGTGTGACCAGCCGAACTCGTGGTGCAGCGGGTTCATCATCACCCCGGGCACCGAGCGGAATCCCGCCGCGCCGAGGATCGCGACGAAGCTGACGGCGGCGATCACCCAGGCCCAGTGCAGGCTTGTTTTGGGCATGCGTCGCCGGGCGGCGGTGAGCGTCACCGGACCACTCTCGCCGACCGCGACGGGTTTGCGCTAGTGGCAGTAATGACACCAATAATCAAGAACCTGCCATTGTTGGACAGGCACCGCTTGTCGGAGGCGGATCTGCACCGGCCGGACACCTGCATACGATGACGCGCATGCCCGAACCGCTCATCGTCACCATTCGCGGGCACACCCCGCAGTTGCACGCCGAGGCGTGGATCGCGCCGAACTCGACGTTGATCGGCGACATCACTCTCGGCGCAAGGTCCAGCGTCTGGTACTCGGCCACGCTGCGCGCGGAGGCCGAACCCATCGTGATCGGCTCCGGCACCAACATTCAGGACGGCGTCACCGTGCATGTCGACCCCGGGTTTGCGGTGAGCATCGGCTCCGGGGTGAGCGTCGGGCACAACGCCGTCCTGCACGGCTGCACCGTCGAAGATGACGTGCTGATCGGGATGGGGGCGCTCATCATGAACGGCGCGGTAATCGGCGCCGGCTCGCTGGTTGCCGCGGGCGCGCTGCTACCGCAAGGGGTGGTCGTGCCGCCGCGGTCGTTGGTCGCCGGGGTGCCTGGTCGGGTCCGACGCGAGCTCAGTGACGCCGAGATCGCGAACAACCGCATCAACGCCCAGGTCTATCAACACCTGATCGACCTGCACCGCGCAGCTAACGCCCCGTCGACACACGATTAATCCCCCGGGTCCCTTCGCTCTCCCCCGCAAGCGGGAGGTGCCCCCGGCCCGCCGCCGGAGGATTGAGCGCCGCGAATCCCTCCTGGCGGTAGTACGGAAAATACGGATACGGGGCATCGCGGACGCTGACGGCGTCGAGCCGGGCGATCTGCTCGGGATCAAGCCGCCATCCCACCGCGCCGAGGTTGTCGCGGAGTTGGCGTTCGTCGCGGGCGCCAACGATCACCGACGAGACCGTCGGCCGTCGCAGCAGCCAGTTCAACGCGATCTGCGGAATCGTCCTGCCCGTTTCGGCGGCGATGTCGTCGAGCACGTCGACAATGGCGTAGAGGCGCTCATCGTCGACCGGTGGTCCCGCGTCGGCGGTGGTGTGCAGCCGGCTGCGCTCGGGCAGGGCCCGGCCGCGACGAATCCTGCCTGTCAGCCGGCCCCAGCCCAGCGGGCTCCAGACGATCGCGCCGACGCCCTCTTCGATCGCCAACGGCATGAGCTCCCACTCGTAGTCGCGACCGACCAGCGAGTAGTAGACCTGATGCGCGACATAGCGCGGGCGTCCGGCCGCATCGGCCAGCGCCAACGACTTCATGAGCTGCCAGCCGGAGAAGTTCGAGACGCCGGTGTACCGGACCTTGCCCTGCGCGACCAGCACTTCCAGGGTCTGCAGGACCTCGTCGACAGCAGTCGAGGCGTCATACCCGTGCAGCTGGAACAGGTCGATGCGGTCGGTCTGCAGGCGCTTCAACGCCTTGTCCACGGCACCGAGCAGCCGGGAGCGGGACGATCCCCGGTCCGTCGGACCCATGCCGGTGGGCAGGCCGGTCTTGGTCGAGATCAGCACGTCGTCACGTCGTCCGCGCAGTGCGGCGCCGAGGATCTCCTCCGATGCACCATCGGAGTAGACGTCGGCCGTGTCGAACAGCGTGATCCCGGCCTCCAGGCAGAAATCCACGAGCGATCGTGCTTGGCGGACGTCGGTGTCACCCCACGCCCCGAAGAAGTCACCCGCCCCACCGAAGGTCGCCGCGCCGAAGCTCAATTCGGACACGACGAGACCGGAACCGCCCATGCGTCGGTATTCCACGATCGCTCCTTAATGAGACTGAATTCCTGATAACGAGCGTATCGCAAACCCTCAACTAACGAAACCACAGTCCCGTTATGATGGCGGATGTGACGAGTCCCGGATCCGCGCGGCCCGGCGGACGCACCGCGGCGGTGCGCGAGTCCGTGCTGCGCGCCACCGGGGATCTGCTGGTGGAGTCCGGCCTGCACGGACTGGAACTGACCGCTGTGGCCGCGCGTGCGGGCGTGGGGAAGTCGACTGCGTATCGCAGGTGGGGGTCGGTCCCGGTGCTGGTTGCCGACCTGTTGTCCGACATGGCTGAACTGTCGTTGCCGCGGGCAGACACCGGTTCACTGCGCGGCGACCTGCGGGCGAACGCGGCGCTGGTGCGCAAGACCCTGACCGACCGTCGCCAGGGCCCGCTGTTCAAGGCCATCATCGCCGCGGCCACCAGCGACCCGCGCACCGCCGAGGCGCTGTCGACCTTCTACGACCGGCGGATCACCGAGTGGTCGGCATGCGTCCGTGACGCCGTCGAGCGCGGCGAAGCCCCGGCGGGAACCGACGCCGCCGCTGCCGTCCGCCAGGTGTCCGCTCCGCTTTACTACCAATTCCTCACCAGCACAAAGCCTCTGACGGCAAAGGACGCCGAGCGCGCGGCCGACGCCGCCGTCGCGGCGATTTCTGCCGGGGTGCTGGTCCGCCACGCGCGCTAGCGCCCGTACCGTGGAAACAATGCGGATATTGGTGACCGGCGCAACCGGCTATGTGGGTTCACGGCTCGTCGTGGAACTGATTTCCGGGGGACACGAGGTCGTCGCGGCGACTCGCGATCCCGAAAAGCTGGGCCGTTGCGGGTGGTACAGCGATGTCAGGCCGGTCGCGCTGGATGCCGCGGATCCCGTATCGGCGGCGGACGCGTTTGCTGTGGCGGGGGATATCGATGTCGTCTACTACCTGGTGCACGGCATCGGCCAACCGGACTTCCGTGCGGCCGACAATCGGGCGGCGGCCAACGTCGCGGCGGCCGCCAAGGCGGCGAACGTCCGGCGCATCATCTACCTCGGCGGCTTCGTACCCGAAGACGACGAGCTGTCCGAACACCTCACCGGCCGGGCGGAGGTCGCCGAGGCGCTGAGCATCAACGGCGGCCCGGAGGTGGTGTGGCTGGGCGCCGCGATGGTCATCGGGGCGGGGTCGACATCGTTCGAAATGCTCCGTTACGTCAGCGACCGCTTCCTGCTGACCCCGATGCCGGCCTGGGTGCACAATCCGATGGACCCGATCTCCGTGCGTGACGTCCTGTACTACCTCGTCGCCGCGTCCGACGCCGACCGCGTGCCGGCGGGCGCCTATGACATCAGCGGTCCCGAAAGGACCACGTATCGCGACCTACTCGTCGCCTACCGCCGTGCTGCCGGCATTTGGCGGGCGGGTGTGCCGGTCCGCGGCATCGATACCAGCGTGGTGTCGTGGGTGACGTCGGCCGTACTTCCGGTGCCCGGTGGGCTGGCCGCCGGCCTGGTGGAGTCGCTCGACCATCCGATGATGGCGTCCGACCAGAACCTGCATGGCCTGGTACCCGACCCACCCGGAGGTCTGATTCCGATCGACCACGCCATCTCGCTTTCGCTGTCCAGTCACCGGGCCCGACCGGTCAACGCACTGGCCGACCCACACCACCTCGCCGACAGCGACCCGGTCTGGGCCGGCGGTGACGTCCTGCGCCTGCAGCGGTTGGCCTGCATGGTGACGCCGCCGATAGCGCGCCCGGCGCTCGGGCTGTTGAGCGCCGTCCCCGGACCCGTCGCCGGGGCGGTGCGGACCGGCCTGGATCTCCTCGTGAACCTCACCCCCAAGGTGCCGCCCGGATGACCCAAGACAGCCCGGCGCGGACCGGACTTCTCGACGAGATCAAGGCGGCGGTCACCAATGTCGCCGTGCCCTACCACGAACCACCCGACCTGATCCGTCGGCGCCGGATCGTCGTCGCCATCGTGCTGGTGATCGGTGCTGCGCTGCTTGGTGTTTCGCTGACCAGAAGGCCCGGCGACCCCAGCTTCTACTGGCTGACGTTCGGGCTGGCAGCCGTGTGGGCGATCGGTGCGTTCCTGTCCCGGCCGCTGCACCTCGGCTCCATCTGCTGGCGCGGCCGCAACCAACGCCCGGTGATCACCGGCACGGTCGTCGGCCTGCTGCTCGGTGGCGTGTTCGTGGTCGGTGGCCTCGTGGTCCGGGAGATCCCGCCGGTCGCCGATCTGATAACCAGCGTGCTCGAATACGCCAACCAGGGCAGCCTGCCGCTGATCGTGGTGATCACCCTGGTCAACGGGTTCGCCGAGGAGCTGTTCTTCCGCGGTGCGCTTTACTCGGCGCTCGGCCGGTTCCACCCGGTGCTGATCTCGACGATCCTCTACATCGCCGCGACGTCGGCTAGTGGCAATCCGATGCTCGGATTCGCCGCCATCATCCTGGGCACCGTGTGCGCGCTCGAGCGCAGGGCCACCGGGGGCGTGCTCGCGCCGATCCTGACCCACCTGGTGTGGGGCCTGATCATGGTGCTGGCGCTCCCGCCGCTCTTCAGCCTCTGAGGCATACCTCAGTTACTGCAGCGGGTGCGCCAGCTCGTCGCGCGGCATCCGCGCCGCCACGAGTGCGATCACGGCGAGCCCGGCGGGTGCCACGCCCGCGACCAGGAAGATGGTCTCGATCGCCACCACCTTGGACAGCGGACCTGCGACCGCCATCGACACCGGCATAAAGGCAAGCGACACAAAGAAGTCCAGACTCGAGACCCGACCGAGCATCTCGGGTGGCACCCGCCGCTGCAGCAGCGTGCCCCAGATCACCATGCCCGCGCTGTCGGTAAGCCCGACCACGAACGCGGCGGTGGCCATCACCGCGAACGACGATGTGTAGCCCAGCGCCACCAGCGGCAGGTTGCCCGCGCCCCAGCAGAACATCATCACCGTCAGGTACCGGCGCGGTAGCCGGACCGACGAGATCGCCAGCGCGCCAAGGGCACCACCGATGCCGTAGGCGGCGAGCACGAATCCGTACATCCGCTCGCCGTTCTCGAATCGCGCCTTGGTGATGAACGGCAGCAGCACGTCCAGCGGACCGAGTACCAGCAGCACGAACCCACTGGCAAATAACAGCGTGGTGAGCAGCCACGGCGTGCGAACCATGAACCGGAAGCCATCCCGCAGATCGGCCAGCACGCGCGGCTTTTCGCGGTTCGGGTCGGTGGGTGGCTTTGAGACGCGCCGCGTCGCCACCAGTAACGCCAGGCCGGTGCCGTACAGCAGTGCCACGACGAACGCTCCCACCGTCGGGAACGTCGCACCGATCAGTACGCCTGCGACCGCGGGGCCGATGGCCTGTTGCAGCGTCGGGCGCACCACACCTTCAATCCCGTTGGCCGCCAACAGTTGTTCGGTCGGGAGGATCCGGGGTAGGTAGGCGCTGTAGGCGGGAAAGAAGAACGCCGCAGCGACGCCGAGCGTGGCAGCCGCAATAGCCATGTGCCACAGTCGAAGTGCACCCACAAGGCCCAGCACCGCGACCGCCGTCACCGCCAGGAGGTTCACCGACTCGACGGCGATGATGATGATGCGTTGCGGGAACCGGTCCGCCGCGATCCCGCCGACCAGGATGAACGCCGTCAGGCCGACGCCGAGGCATGCCGAAACGAGCGACAGGGCGGTGGGGTCGTCGGTGAGGGCGATGACCTGAAGG
>JAOPWF010000747.1 GCA_025965815.1 Mycobacterium sp. | reverse complement strand
GGCGGGGTGTAAACCGGCGGCACGATCGTCGCCGGAGAGATCGGCGAGGGGGCTGTCGCGGCCGGAACCGGCGCGGGGGGTGCGGCCGGGGCGGGAGCGGGCACCGCCGCGGGCGCGGGCGGCTGCTCGACGAACACCGTGCGCGGGGCCTCGGGTGCCGGCGCCTGCTGCACCACCGGCACCGGGGCCTTGATGGTCTCCGGCGGCGGCGCCTGATCGGCCGGCGGCTGTGCCTCTTGCACCGCAGGAGCGGCCGGGGCCTGGCTACTGGGGACGATGACGCTTTCCGCGGGGTTGGGCCGCTGGTCGACGGTGGGCCGGATGCTGACCGCCAGCGAAATGACCAGTGCGACTACGCCGACCACGAAGATAGAGGTCAGCGCGCTTCCTACCAGCAGGAACGGCTTGCGCGCCTCCTCCGGCTCCGGCGATTCGTCGGCCGGGAGCCCGACGTCCTCCATCAGGTGGGCGGCCATCAAGGAGGCGGGGGCGGCGACACCGACGGGGCGCAGCTGGGTGGCCTCGGCGGACGGGTCGACCGCGTAGATCGCGCCGGCCGTCGTGCCATCGGGATCCTGCGAGTAGGCCAGGCCGACAGTGGACGCCTCGAAACGCGGCGCCTGAGCCGACGCCAGTGCCGCACCGCGGGCCAGCGCCAACTCGGGCTCCTCGGGCGCGTTGACCGGCAGCGATAGCAGGTTCTCCAGATGCGCCTTCACCGACGTGACGTCCACGCCGGCACCGACGACGAACATGCCCTGCGGCGGCGAATGCTGGGCGTCAACCGCGTCGACCGCGGCGGCCATCTCGGCCAGCACCGCCATCGCGTCGGTGCTGTGCAGACTGCGGCTCAGCACCTTGACCACGGAGCCGTCGTCGGTCTCGACGACCGACAGCGTTGCGGTGTCACGGTCGATAAAGAACAGCGCCGTCGTGTTGTAGCCGACCGCCCGGCCGACCGCCTGCGCGAGTGCGCCTGCGGCGTGCAGTTCGGACACCATCATCACGTCCTCGATGCCGCGCGCGGCCAACGTGTCTCGCAACACGGCGGCCTCAGCGTGGTCACCCCACGTCACGCCGATCGACTTCAGATGGTGCCCGCCCGCGGCGGCGCTCTCCTGGGTGCCCAGCACCGCGGCGATGACCTGATCGGCCGCGGTGGTTGCTCCACCTTCGATTGCGTGCACGTCGAAGACGTCGTGATCGACGGTCACACCGTCGGCACCTTCGCCCTCTACCAGCACCATGCGGACCGTCGAGGGTGTCATCGACACACCCAATACGATGTCCACTAAACCTCCAACACGATTTGCTAATCCACTTCGGCTACCGTTGCGAACTCACACCGCGCGAGCCGACAACTAGTACTTCTTCGCCATGACCAGCTCGGACGTTACATTTCGCCGAAATTAGCTGTGCGTGTGAAGTTCTGGCCGGACCGCGACCGCGGGGATCCGCGCTGACCCCGGTAGTGAGACCCTACTCGCTAACCGCTGTGGAGACCCTGACAATTTCCGGGCGGCGACGTTGCGCTGGACTTGATGAAATTCTGGTACGACCGCGACGGCGTAGGCCCCCGCTGGCCCTGGTACTTCGAGCCGACCTTCGCACTGCCGTAAGGGTGCTCGGCGGGACTGGTCAGCCGCAGCAGGCACAGTTGGCCGATCTTCATGCCGGGCCAGAGCGTGATCGGCAGGTTCGCGACATTGGACAGCTCGAGCGTGATGTGGCCACTGAACCCGGGATCGATGAACCCGGCCGTCGAGTGGGTCAGCAGACCCAGCCGGCCCAGCGACGATTTGCCCTCGAGCCTGCCGGCCAGGTCGTCGGGCAGCGTGCACAGTTCGAGGGTGGATCCGAGCACGAACTCACCGGGGTGCAGCACGAACGGCTCGCCCTCGGTGGGCTGCACCAGGCTGGTCAGCTCGTCCTGCTGCTTGGCGGGGTCGATGTGCGTGTAGCGGGTGTTGTTGAAGACCCGGAACATATTGTCGAGGCGCACATCGACACTGGACGGCTGCACCAGCCCGTCGTCGAAGGGATCGATCCCTAACCGCCCTGCGGCGATTTCGGCCCGGATGTCGCGATCGGAGAGCAGCACCCGACGAGCGTATCGGCTGAGGCTCGAACCGACGCCATCCCTGGTGCTAGCCTTCGTGGGCGATATTGCCGATGTAGTTCAATGGCAGAACATCAGCTTCCCAAGCTGAATACGCGGGTTCGATTCCCGTCATCGGCTCCACATTGACCAGCGTCGACGCCGTCCGAAGGTGTTCGAATCGGCCGCCGGTCCCGTACCGGTGCCCAGCACCAAGGCTGTCGACACCGCCTCTGTTTGATTAAGTGGGACGCAGGACGACCTTGTCGTAGTTGTTGGCGAAGAAGGCGACGAAGGCGAGCGCTTCGGGGATCACGCCCATGTTGTTGCTGGTGGCCGTGAGCAACGCGACGGTGTCGTTGCCGCGGGCGGCGTAGGCGGTGAATGCGCGGTTCGGGGGGAGTCCTCGGACATCGATCGCGACCTCATCGACCCCGGGAAGGGCCCGAATTTGGGCGTTTCCCGCTCCTGGAACTCCTTCCACCTCGATGGGGCGGTTCTCGATGCGCATGCCCAGGCCCTGTTGACTCAGATTGGCGGTGCTGCGGGGGCCATTGCGCGCGACGTAGACCGCCGCCATCGGGGACTGTCCGACGCGCAGCGTGTTGATCACCTCCATGGTCTTGGTGTCGATCACGTCGAGGGCGTCGGAGTACTGCAGCGCAACCTAGATGCGGGTGTTGTCGGGGCTGGGCCAGAGGCCATGCGACCCCTTGCCGTGGTTGGCGATGGTTTTGACCAGGGTGGGTGCTCCGCCGGTGGTCGAGCGGCGATAGACCAGGGTCTGGCTCAGATCACCGACGGTGAGGTAGGCGTAGTCGACACCATCCACAGTGACGAAGTTGGGGTGGTTAGTCCGCGGGCCGGTGTCCAAGACGGCCTCCACGCGGTAGGTCTGGGCGTTGACGATCGCGGTGGTCTTGCCGTTGTTGGGCATGCCCGACCAGATCTCCTTGCCGTCGGGGGAGATGGCCTCATCTGAGGAGCCACCGGCGTCGGACGGGACCTCGACCCGCTGGAGGATTTTGTGGCTGGCCACATCGATGACGTCGAAGGCATCGGCCCGCAGATGGTTGACATAGGCCAATCGGCCATCGGGGCTGAACACCACCTTTGAAGGACCGTCCTCCGACACGATACGATCCACGACCCGATTGTTTCGCCAGTCGATGACCGCGACGGTGTCCTGACCTCGTTCCGCAACCCACAGTTGGCTTCCGTCTGCGGAGAAGAAACCCTCGTGGGGGGCGCGGCCGAGATAGATGGTGTGCACGACCGCGTTGGTGGCGGTATCGATCACGTGCACGGCATTGGTGGTCACATCAATGACATTGAGGTACTGGCCATCGCGGGAGAACCCGAGACCGTGAACATCGATCTGCCCGTCGTACATTGCGCCGAGCACGTCGGCGTCGGTGTCCATCCGCGGTTTGCCCAGCGGGATCGTGCCCAGCACCGTGGTTGTCTTCGGGTCGATCACGGTGACCGTGTTGGAGTCCTGGTCGGCGGTATACACACGGTCGTTCGCTGAGATCGGCTGCGCGCCCGGAAGCGCCGGGGCCTGCGTCACCCCCGCCACCGGAGGTTGGCCAGTAGGGCCGGCCCGCGGCGGCGACCCACAGCCCAGCGAGACCGCCGTCAGGCCAACCACGAGCGCCCATGCGGTGATCGTGGCGGCCCGGCTGCAGCTGGAGCGGTGAAAGCGTTGGTATACCTGCATATCGACCTCCGACATCGGTCTGCCCGCTTTTCATCTGAAAAGTCTGCCCGATTTCACCTGCAAAGTGGTCGAGTCGGCGGTGAAAGTGGTTCTGTCCTCTCGTTGCATTTGTTCGATGGAACATCGGCAACATCCCCACTGGTCCGTCACGTCGAGTTAGCTGCGTAGGTTCACCGGCGGTTAGCTGCTTCGGCCGGCCACCAGCGGCGAGAAAGCCCGCGGGATAACCGCGCCCTGGAGACCAAAACCCGCCCTGGCCAGGCCCGGCCGATTATCACCACAAACGCGAATCGATCGAGGCGCACCTGAGCATCGTGTTCGCTGCACTGGCTGTCAGCCACTGGATCGAGCGCCAAACCGGTTGGAGCATGATGAAATTCGTTCGCACCTCGCGCCGCTACCGCACGGTGCAGATCCGCGCCGGGAACCGGGTCATCGCCCGCTCGTCATGAGGCCTGAACGCAGCGCGTCTGGCGAGACCCGGGATGGGCCGTTGTTCTCGCGGCCCGACGACACCTCCAGTCACAACCCGATTCAAAGTCGCACCAGCCGCCTTGAGCGCATCGTCTTGGGAATGCGCATCGAGCTTCATCGTCGGGCTTGCATCTTTTGGCCAAGCTACGCGGCAATCACTGCAGCTGGAACGCCTTGCAGATTCACCAGTGTCACGTACGTGTGGCGAGCTGCTGCAATTTGACGGACAGTCACAGTAATTTCGAGTGATCTCGGGTGATAAAACCCGCCACCTAAGAGGGCTTTTCGGACTCTCCCCTGCATCGGCAGACGAGTTCAATCCTGACGGGGGCTCCACTCAGTCTTCGAGCGTTTGTGCAGCGTTCAGGTGCCCCTGGGAACCGCCGACAAGCCAAAAGCCCCCGGCGCCCTTCTGGCAACATAGCGGCGTGTTCAACGAGGAGTGCAGATGAGTGATAGCGGCGTACATCGCTATGTGCTTAGGTCGGCTCGGTGAGCGTCTCCTCTACCGGCGAGTTACACCGTGGCCGCGGCGGGCTTCCCGCTGACGAGCTGGCGCAGGCACTCGCAGTGGTGGACTCGCTGGTCGTTGGACTGTTGGGCGCCGCAGTGAGTCTGGCCGGCGCCGGCCGTCCGTCTTTCTGGTATGACGAGGCCGCGACCGTTTCGGCGTCACACAGTCGTTCTCTGATCCAATTGTGGCAGATGTTGAGCAACGTCGACGCCGTCCACGGCCTGTACTACCTGATCATGCACGGCTGGTTCCAGATTCTCCCGCCCACTGAGTTCTGGTCCCGCGCGCCAAGTGGGTTGGCTGTTGGAGGCGCCGCGGCCGGAGTAGTGGTCCGGGGCAAGCAGTTCTCGTCTCGCACGCTCGCCGTGACCTCCGGGGTTCTCTGCGCGATCTTGCCTCGGACGACGTTGGCAGGCATCGAAGCTCGCCCGTATGCCTTTTCGATGATGGCCGCCGTGTGGCTGACGGTATTGCTTGTTCACGCCGCGCGCCGTGACAAAGCTTGGGTCTGGCTGTCTTACGGGATCGCCCTAGCCATGTCGATTCTGCTCGACGTGTACCTCCTGCTGTTGTTGTTGGCGCACGTTGTTTTCATCTGTGCCTTCCACCGCAAACGAACGGTCCTAGTACGGTTCGCCATTACGTCGGTTCTGGCAGGTTGCGCTGTCACGCCGTTTGTGCTCGCGGCCATGGGTCAAGCGCATCAGATCAGTTGGATCGCACCGATTGGACGCCGAACGATCGAAGATGTGACGGTTCAACAATACTTCGAAAGAAGCCCCCCGTTCGCGCTTCTGTCGGCGCTGGTAGTAGCCGCGGCTATTGTCTTGTGGCTCTGCACATCCGCGCAACTAGGAGAGGCAAATCGGCAACTATTAACCATCGCGGTCGCATGGCTTGTGATCCCGACCGCCCTGATCGTCAGTTGGTCGGGGTTGATCCACCCCATCTATACGCCACGCTACTTATGCTTCACCGCACCGGCGTTGGCACTGGCCCTGGGGGTCTGCGTCGCCGCATTGGCCGTTAGGCCATGGATAGCGGCCGCACTCGTCAGTCTTTTCGCTCTCGCCGCAACTCCGAACTATCTTCTGGTGCAACGAAGCCCGTACGCAAAGTATGGAATGGATTACAGCCAAGTGGCCGATCTGATCACCGCGAGGGCAGCGCCAGGTGATTGCTTACTGATAAACGACACGGTGACGTTCCAACCCGCCCCGATGCGCCCGTTGATGGCGGCGCGCCCTGATGCATACCGGAAGCTGATCGACCTCAGCCTGTGGCAACGAGCGACCGACCGCAACGATGTCTTCGACACCAACCTCATACCGGAGGCCACCGCCGGGCCGTTAAGCGACTGCCGAGTGGTATGGATCATCACCGAAGCCGACACGTCGAGGCCCGCTCACGAGCAAGCCGCAATCCTGCCGCCAGGCCAACGCTTCGGAGTCACCCCCGCGTTCTCGGTTCCGAACGACCTGGGCTTCCGGCTTCTCGAGCGCTGGCAGTTCAACCTGGTTCAGGTGATCAAAGCGGCGCGATAAGCGCCAAGCTTCTACCAGACGCGTATCCAGTCGACCAGCATGTCCGCCGGGAAGTTACCCAAGGCGGGATCGCCTGCGCCGGGCCCACCAACCGCGAGATTCAAGACTGGAAACATCCAATAGCCGGGATTGTTGAACGGCCACCGCATATCGCCGGGTCTGCCGCTGACCTGAATGGGCTTCGGCGGCACACTGAAGTACGGTTTCGCGCCGTCGACATAGTCTCGCCAGAACTTGAAACCGTCCTCGTCCCACCGCATTCGCCAGTTGTGCCATGCACCGTCCACCAACTCGGGAATCGATTTGCCTTCCCATGTTTTCCCGTTGGATGCGGCGTGGACCGTGGTTCCCGCGGGCCAATTCCCGTTGCCGTACCATTCGACCACGTCGACTTCGCCGTCAGGGTCAGGATCCTCGTTCACCAACCAGTATGCGGGCCAAGCGCCGGTAGTCATGCAGTCGAATTTGATCCTGGCTTCCCAGGTGTGCCCGATCAAACCTCTCCAGTTGGCTTGAAGTTTGCCGCTGAAGTATTGGTCGCCTTCTCGTGTGGCGCGGATGACGAGGTTGGAGTTGCCGTCAAGGAACACGTTTCGGCGATCGTCGCGGTAATGCCCCAATAGCGGCGGGTAGACGTCCACGTCCCAGTTCCACACAATCCACTTCGCCGGATCGGGGCCTGAGCCGGCGGGGCCATCGAACTCGTCCTGGAATACGTAGCTCACGGCGGCGGCATCAGGCGGCGGCGCGGTAGGCAGTGGCACCCGATCCGCGGGGGGTGCGTCCGGTCGGGACGGGAGGGCCCGTGCCTCGGGGAGGGGGATCGCGGCTGCCACTGCAGCAATTCCCGCCATCAACATCATGCTGCGACGATCCATTTCAGGCACAACCAACCAATCGTTGAAAGCCAACACGTAAGACGGGGCGCAATCGCTGGAGGCGACCGTCGCCATCGGTGCTCGAATGAAACCATATGACGGCGGGAGCCGCACCAAAGTCCGTCGGTGCGCCGCACGGCTACGCAATCCTCGAGTGGTTGCGCAGGTAAACCCACTGTTCGCGTCCAACGCTTGAGCGTTTCGCACTTCGTGGTGCAGGCTCGCACCCGCCAGGTCATCGATCAAGATCCCACTGCCCGAAATCGGTCGCTAGGACGTCGTCCACATCGACGTGTATCTCGCCCAGGAGGGGACCCGGGCTCGACGGGGTGTTGACCACAGCCTGATAGAGCACCGCCCTGGGCTCGCGCTCACCGTGAGACCATGCGCTCGTCTGCCATACCCACCAGTGCCCTGCAGTGGTTGAGCGCCCAATTACGCCGTCTTGGATCGCCCACGCACACGCGCGGAAATGTCCATAGACGCCGGTGCGGTCAACGCCCAGTACCGAGTTGATTCCTCGAAACCACTCGACAGCAACGCTTTTCCAGGTGTCGAGGTCGATATCCTCATCAACACTGAAGAAGATCGGCGCCGAAACCCCACCCCGGGCTGCAGCGTGCAGCCGCAGAGCTGTATGAGCGTCTGACACGCCCCCGTCGTACCCGCGAGTGAAATCCGACGGATCCGGCCAACCGGGCTTGCCGTACTGGTAGTTGCTGACGATTTGAAGACCCGCTGCGCGTAGCGCATCCGCATACTCACGGGTGACGGGCTTGAAATCGAAGTTTGCGCCCGGCCGCGACTCGGACACATAGACCACTGCCCCGTCAGAGCCCGCCGATTTGATCTGATCCGGCGGGACAAGCCGCTCCGTA
>JAOPWF010000720.1 GCA_025965815.1 Mycobacterium sp. | reverse complement strand
CACCGCGCCAGCACGGACGAGGGCGACCAAGTGGGGTGCGTTGACGGCACGCCAGCGGGTTTGTGCGGCGTCGATCAGCTTGTAGGCCATGGCAATCCCCGTGGCGCGTGAGCCGGGCCCCTTGGTGACCTTGGTCCGTAAACGCACGGTGGCAAAGGTCGATAACGATCGGGTTCGTGGTACGCAGATGCACCCAATGCTCGGCCGGATACTTGTAGAACTCCAGCAGCACGTCGGCGTCGTCGGTGATCTTTGCGACCGCCTTGGGGTACTTCGCGCCGTAGTCGATGGCGAACGCCTTGATCGCCACTTGGGCCTTGTCGATGTCCTCGGCGTTGTATATTTCCCGCATCGCCGCGAGCGCACCCGAATGCGCCGACTTCGGCAGTGCGGCAAGAACATTGGCTTGCTTGTGCCACCAACAGCGTTGCTCTCGGGTGTTGGGGAACACCTCGCGAAGCGCCTTCCAGAATCCCAGCGCGCCGTCACCGACGGCCAGCATCGGCGCGGTCATCCCGCGGCGTCGGCAGCCGCGCAGCAGATCGGCCCACGACTCGGTGGACTCCCGATAACCGTCGGTCAACGCGACCAGCTCTTTGCGGCCGTCGGCGCGGACACCGATCATCACCAGCAGACACAGCTTCTCCTGCTCGAGCCGAACCTTCAGATGGTTGGGTCGGCGCGGGGCGCGGTGCCGATGTCTCCACCGGTCCGTTTCCCCGCGCCGCCCTCCGAACCGGACGTGCGTCTCGTCGACGCATCCGGCTCTCCACAAGCCCCGTCGCGGGCGATGCGTGGTTTACGCGACACTCGGCCAGGGTGAGGGAATCTTGGTGCCGCGGTAGCGGTAACGCGTGGTAGCGACCGCGGCGGGGTTGAACAAGACGACCTCACCGATGGCGGGCCACCAGCCCCCGGCGAAGAAACGCCGACGGAGTTCCTTCCATGTGATCCGAGAATGCTTGCGCCGTAGCCAGGCAACGACCTGCCGCCATGTGAATGCGCGCAGGTAGTTGAAGGCGGCACTAGAGACTCCCGGTCGGAAGTAGGCGGTCCAGCCCCGCAGCAGCGAGTTGAGCCGATGCAGCAGGACTTCGAGCGGCAGGTTGATGTTCTGTCGGCACAACGTCTTGACCTTCGTGGTCACCGAAGCCACAGACTTCCGTGCCGGGTAGGTATAGACGTAGTGCTTGCTGGTCCCTCGTTTTCGGCGACGCTGGATACGCCAACCAAGAAAGTCGAGGCCCTCATCGATATGGGTGATCGCTGTCTTCTCCGGCGACAAGCGTAAACCCATCGCGGACAACACTTCCGCCGCTTCGTCACGATAGGCTTCCGCGTGCGTCGCGGTGCCCGACACAACCAGGCACCAATCGTCTGCATACCGGACAAGCCGACAATTAGGCAGACCATGACGACGACGTTTCGTCCGTTCGTAAGTGGTGGCGGCTGGCCCGCCGGGTGCACGAACGAAGTGTTCGTCGAGCACCGACAGGGCCACATTGGCGAGCACAGGTGACAAGACTCCTCCAACGCAGTTGGCAACTTCTGCTTTGAGGTGTCGCTGAGCTATCGGCGTGTCGAACTGCCGCGGCGTGTCAGTACGACGGTATGACATGTCGAGTAGTATGTTAGTGACATGCCTGTTGGTGGGTCTGCCGGTCGCGCTCGCGCTCGTGGTGACGTGTTCGCCGAGCGGGTCAACGCCGCTGCGGACCTGCTGGACGCGGGGGTGGCGGCAGCCGACGCAGCGCGAGAGCTGGCCAGCCGGTTCGGCTGTTCGCCCCGGCAGGCGCACCGCTACGTGCAGCGCGCCGGCCGGTCCGGACATGTTGCGGTGCCCGCCCCGGCCGCGGTGTTCACCGTCAAGCTGCCGGTGCCGCTCATCGCGCGGGTCCGTGCGCAGGCCGCCGCGTCGGGGCGGACGCTGTCGGCCGTGGTCGCCCAGGCGTTGGAGGAGTTCTTGGCGCGGGCGCATCGAGAGCACCCCCGCCAGTGAGCGAGCGGGTGGTCGAGACCGAGTTCGTCTTCGATCGCCTGCAGGCCGCGGAATTGTCGGCGGCCTACCGCATCCTTGTCCCCGAACGACCCTCGCGCTGCGTGCGCGCTGGTCAGGAAGCGAGCCGTGCCGATGAGCAACGCAGCGATCTATGCCCGGGTCTCCTCGGCGCGGCAGAAGGAGCAGGAGACGATCCGATCCCAGACCGTGGCGCTTCATACGCACGCCGAGCAGCTGGGTCTGGACGTGCCTGAACAGTGGGTGTTTGAAGACGACGGCCATTCCGGGGCGAGCTTGGTCCGGCCGGCGCTGGAACGGCTGCGCGACCTGGTCTGCCAGGTCCCGGTGGACGTGCTGCTGGTCTACTCGCCGGACCGGCTGGCTCGCAAGTACGCCTATCAGGCGCTGCTGATCGAGGAGTTCGCCAAGGCCGGCACGACGGTGATGTTCGTCAAGGGCCCGCGCAGCGACAGCCCCGAAGACGCACTGCTGGTGCAGTTCCAGGGCATGATCGCCGAGTACGAACGCGCCCAGATCCTGGAACGGACCCGCCGCGGCAAAGCCCACCGCGCCAAGAGCGGCACGATCAACGTGCTCTCGGGCGCCCCGTTCGGCTACCGGTATGTCCGCAAGAGCGAGCATGCCGAGGCCCGCTACGAGATCGTGGCGCACGAGGCGGCGATCGTCGCCGAGCTGTTCGCCCGCTACGCCGACGGTGGGGTCGCGATCGGCGAGTTGGCCCGCTGGCTGAGCGGGCTGGGCGTGGCGACCCGCACCGGCAAACCGCGCTGGGACCGCTCCACCGTCTGGGGCATGCTGCGCAACCCCGCCTACGCCGGGTTGGCCTGCTTCGGCAAGACGATGCGCACCGATCAGACCGCCGGGCTCAACCGCACCGCCCGCCTCGCCGGGCGCGCCACGCCCCGCCACTACACGGTCATCGACCGGGCCCGCAGCGATTGGCTCGAGATACCCGTGCCCGCGCTGGTCGCCGAGGACACCTGGCAGCGGGTCCAGCGGCGACTGGAGGACAATAAGCGCTACGCCGCCCGCAACAGCAGGAATCCCTCGCTGCTGCAAGGCATTTGCGCCTGCAGTCGCTGCGGCTACGCCTACTATCGCACGTCGACACGCACCACCAACAAGAAGATCTACTACTACCGCTGCCTCGGCTCGGACAACTACCGCTACGAGCACGGCCGGGTCTGCGACAACAAGCCGGTGCGTGCCGACTACCTCGACACCGTCGTCTGGAACCACATCACCGCCCTGCTTGCCGACCCGGCCCTGATCCGAAACGAGATCAACAAGCGGCTCGAGCAGGTCCGCACCGCGGACCCCGCCACCGCCCAGCGCCAGCGTCTCGATGCCGGACTGGCCAAGGCCACCACGGCGATCACCCGGCTCATCGGCGCCTACCAGGAGGAGTTGATCTCCCTCGACGAGCTCCGCACCCGCATGCCCGAGCTGCGCGCCCGCCAGACCAGCCTGCACCACCAGATCGACGCGCTCGACAGCCAACTCGCCGACCGGGAGGTCTACCTCAAGCTCGCCGACAACCTCGAAGACTTCCTCACCGGGCTGCGCGGCAAGGCCGCCACAGCGACCGTCGCCGAACGCCAGCGCGTCCTGCGCCTGCTCGTCAAAGACGTTCTCGTCGGCGCCGAAAAGATCACCATCCGCCACTCCATCCCGGTGCGGCACAACGT
>JAOPWF010000860.1 GCA_025965815.1 Mycobacterium sp. | reverse complement strand
CCGTCCACAGTGTCTCGGCGGCTGTCGTTGTGGTCGGCTTCTATTGGGTCTGCGTCATCGACGGCATCCTGCCCCACTCATCCGCCGCTCCTCGGCTTGCTCGGACTCGGCATCTTCGAAACCTGCGCCGCCAGCATCAGCGACCTCGGCGAAGAACACGGTCACCGCGTCCTACGCGTCCGCGGCAAGGGTGGCAAGGTCGTCCTCATCCCGCTACCACCGGCCGTTGCCCGGGCGATCGAGCGCGCCATAGACGGCCGCACCGACGGACCGATCCTGCGAAGCAGTCTCGGCGCCAGGATGGACCGCCACGCCGCGACCCGCCGCCTCAAGCACCTGGCCTCCACCGCCGGCGTGCGGATGCCGAGGATGCACCCGCACATGCTGCGCCATACGTTCGTGACAACCATGCTCGACGCTGGCGTCAGCCTCCGCGATGTGCAGATCGCCGCTCGCCACGCCGACCCGCGTACGACGATGCGGTACGACCGGGCGCGCAACAACCTCGACCGGCACCCGAACTACGTCCTCGCCGCGTACATGGCCTCGGGCACATGACCGCGGCTCACGACTTTGCCGATGAGCGTGCACGTGATCATTCCTAGACGGCTCTTGGGGATCAGCAGATAGTAGTGCGTACGTCGTTGCTCAGCGAGGACTTCGGCGAGCACCGACAACCCATAGTGGTAAGGACGCGTTGGCGTCGCGATAGATGTGGTCTGTATCGACGCCCCGGCCGTACGCGGAACCACGCCCGCGTTCCCATGCGGTGTTGTCGACGCGGATTCTTGAAGTCCCCCGGCACGCGGTTGCGGTGGCGTGGCTCAGGCCGCGGCCGAGCGTCCGCCATCTGGAACGGCACGCCGGCTGGTCCCTTGTGGACGGTGAGGTTGTCGCAGGCTTCGACGCTCACGTCGAGTTCGCCGTCGGTGATGTTCGGGCCGCGTACGCGAAACAGGTGCTCCAGCCTCGGCCCAACGGCAGCCGGCTGTAAAGCCACAGGTCACGAGACGGCCAAACCGCGAAAACACCGTTCCCCGGGTGGCACCCGCGTCGCACCCACATGACACCCACCGTCCACACACGACGGAAACGAAGAGGGGTCTGAACCGCATCTCTGCAGACCCTGTTCGACGCCGATCCGCTAACCACCACGCAGTTGCGTGACCGCTTGCCCGACATCGCACCGGCGACGATGTACCGGCACATCGCCGTGCTGGCCGACGCGGGCGTGCTGGAGGTGGTGGACGAGAAGCCGGTGCGCGGCACGGTGGAGCGCAGCTACCGGGTGCGCCAGGAGTAGGCGGTTGTCGACCCCGCCGCACGGGCGGCGATGACCCGGGAGGACCACCAACGGGCATACACCACGTTCGCGGCATCGTTGATGACGGATTTCGACCGTTATCTCGCCCACCAGGACGCCGATCCCACCGCGGACGGCGTGGTCTACCGACAGGCAGCGGTATGGCTGACCGAGGAGGAACTCGCGGCGCTGATCGAAGAGATCGAGAGCGCGGTCATCGCACGGGTCGGCAACGCCAGGGATGCCGGCCGCATCCGTCGCGTCATCAGCCTCGTCGTCATACCGGACAAGCCCATGACGGAACGTGGGCCGGACACCGACACCGAGCGGATGGCTCACTGAACCGTCCCGGCTACCGGGGCGGGTGGACGGGATCACGCCACATCAACACGGTGAGGATGTCGTCAGGGCCCAGGACGTGCAGCGTCGAGTACGACCCTGAGAGGCGATTGGTTACGGGTTGGCCATGAGGTGGCTGTGGGCGTGGTCCGGTGTCGGGGCGAGGAGTCCGTTGAGTCCCTCGGCGCATTGGCGGGCCGTCTCGGCGGAGCGGGGCAACATGACGTCTTCGTAGGCGCGGATGGCGTCGGCGACGGTGTCGCGGTCGCGGAGCGCGAGGGCGAGTTCAGCGGCGTCGAGCATGGCCAGGTTGACGCCGACGCCAAGGGGTGGCATGACGTGGGCGGCGTCCCCGAGGAGGGTGACCGTCGGGTTGTGGGCCCAGGTGTGCGGTACCGGCAGCGCGTGCAGGGGCCGGTCGACGTACGGACCGTTGTTGTCCGTGATCATTCGTAGGAGCAGCGGGTCCCAGCCGGAGAACAGGTCGAGCAGGTGGGCGCGGGTGGTTTCGGTGTCCGCGAGGTCGATCCCGGCGGGGGCGTTCGCGTCCCGCGCGACGCGTAGGGCGATGTAGACGCGGATGTGCTCGCCGCTGTTGCACTGGGCCAGCAGTCCCTTGCCGTCGCTGATCGCGAACGCGCTGCCGGGTCCGACCAGTCGGGCGAGATCGGGGTGGCGGGTTTCGACGTCGTCGAACCTGGCCTCGAGGAAGGTGACGCCGGTGTAGGCGGGGACGGCGCTGGACACGAGGGGACGGACCCGGGAGAAGGCACCGTCCGCGCCGATGACGAGGTCGGCGTCCACAGTGGTGCCGTCGGCGAAGTGCAGTCGGCGGAGTCCGTCGGTAGGGCTGGTGACGGACTGCAGGTGGTGTCCCCACCGCGCGGTACCGGGCTGCAGCGAGTTCAGGAGCAGGTCACGCAGGTCGCCCCGGTCGATTTCCGGTTTGAAGGTGTCGTCGGGGGCGGGGACCTCGTGGTGTCTGATGGTTGCGGTGTGGTCGGTGAGGCGCATCTCCTGGCCCTCGGGTCGGGCCGCGGCGAGAAACTCCTCCAGCAGTCCGGCGTGTCGAAGGGCGATCTGGCCGTCGTCGGCGTGCAGATCGAGCGTGCCTCCCTGGTTGCGGGCGTGGGCGTCGCGGTCGCGGTCGTAAACAGTGACGCGCAGACCGTGTCGTTGCAGGATGCGGGCGCAGGTCAGGCCGCCGGGGCCGGCGCCGATGACCGCGATCCGGGCGGCTCTGGGCGATGGTGAGTGCATCGTCGGGTGTCCTGTCCGTTGTGTGACGGGCCTGGGAGGCAACGTGACGGGCCTGGGAGGCAACGTGCCCCGGGCTGGGTGCGGGTTGCGCGCCGGCGCTGGAGCGGCCGCCGCGCTGGGCGCCTCGTCGTTGGGCAAGGCCTGGGCCGGGCTCCGTGGACGTACCCAAGGAACCACAACCGATCAGAATATGCAACCGCTAAATTTTGCTAGCC
>JAOPWF010000615.1 GCA_025965815.1 Mycobacterium sp. | reverse complement strand
CTGAAATGGCCGACGCGACAGTGGCTCAGGAGCCGGCCATCTGGCAGCCCGGACAGGACTCGATCCTCGCGAGCCATGTTGCTTTCGCTATGCGGCGACTATCTCCGTGGGTGGCCCCGTTCGCACTCAGCATTCTGGGCGCGGCACTGATCGACCACTATCACAGGGGCACGGCCCCGGCTATTCTCGGACTAGCCGATGCGCTCGCGTGCTTAGCTATCCTGGCGACGGTTCATGTCTTTACTGTACAAATGTCGGCGTCGCGGCTGCCGGGCGTTCTCTCCAGGACGGCTGGCCAGCCGTGGCCGGTCTTCTCCTGCTACGCGGCCATCGTCACAATGCTTGCGTGTGTGGCCAAGCCAACGAAGCACTTCATGTCAGGTACTGACTGGGGATGGGCTTCGACTATCGCCTTCGTCATCTTCCTCACCACACTGTTATCAGCCATGTTCTCGTTGTTTCGTAGGACTGATGCTGGAAGAGCGGCAGCTGGCTACGTCGCGTCCTCTCTACCCCGCTGCCGCATAGCGGGGCGCAGACTCGGTAAGGTGCAGGCGAAGGCGCAAGAGATGACGGATATCTTCGAAGGTCATCCCGCTCTCCGACTTCAGGCGGACGTCTCCCTAGGTGAATGGGCCACGGTTTTACGGGCGCCGCGCCGCGGATTCTATCTACCGACTCGGCGGCGGATCCGTCGCTTGCTGAGTGACCGCGGCGTTCGGGAGGGCTCGACTTTCAAAGCTTCCGTCGGTTTCGGTACAATAGTGGCCGCTGGTGAGGTGGTTGGGGCAATAGTTCCTCCAAGCGATAGGAACTCGACCACTCGTTCCATCAAGGCTGCAGGGGGCGCAGTGAGTACTTGGCCCTCATCCCGGGTGGAGGAAGTGGCGGCGGGCGCCGTCGCGCTCGCTGAGTTATCGATTCGGCTTGGCCAAATGGGCGATCTTGGTACATCGCTCGTGGTGGCGCAGAATCTGGTCAAACTGCTGGCCGAACATATCCGGGCCACGCGGGTTGCCCGTAACCGCGAGTACCGGCAGCAGTCGATCAGAGCCCGCTTGATGACGGGAGGGGGACTCCGTTCGGACGCGTTTCCATCACAAGCAGCCCGGCGGGGGGACGCAAGTGCTCGGACTGTTGTGATTCCTGCACTTGGGGATTCGCTACGCCTGGTGATCCGAATGATATTGGCCGCGCCGGAGGATCTTTTCCGCATTCCGGAGGTGGTCATTGGCGGCATACTAGACGCCTGCGGGCATGCGGAGAATGCCGACCTGGTCGTGGCACTGGCGACTCCTCTGGCTCCAGCGGCAGACGAGAACAGCACTGAGCGCCGTACAGAACTGGTGAGGGTAGCCGCAGTTCGGTCACTGCAATTGGGCGCCCACAAAAACTTCCTGCAAGCACGAGAACACCTATCGAGGTTGGCTCGAAATTGCGGCGGGACGACGACATGCCCAGAGACTTGCAGCGTACTCGCTGCAACGGCATGCGGTTTTGACGCGTCGGTAGCTAGGGACACCCTCACCTTCGCATTGGCCCTAGTACTTGCAGAAGAGGGCGCTTCAGATGACCCTTCCGTGCGAGAACTTAATGTGCTCTGGAGAGTCGGCGCCGCGGGTCTAGTGACGGGGACCATGTCCGTTGCGCTACTCGCGGCTCAGCTGGTCCGGCAGCGACATGTGGACGGTTTGCTTGCGCAGCACAGTCAGGTCGAGCGGAAGCTGCGCCACGAAGCGGCTAGATCGGACATCCAGGGTCGCTACCTCCGGGACAGTCCGATGGATGCGCTTGCAAATTTCGCGCAGTTTGTCGCGGGACTCCCTTCGCTCACTGACTAGAGACGTTTGAAGTGCATCCCCCCCCTTTCGCTCCAAGGATCCGTTGGTGCGTCCAGCGTAGTGCTGAGTCATCACGACGGGGATGGCCGAGAACAGTCTTGCTCCGCCTTGACTCGGCCATCGTCCACACCGTTCCGCTCGTAGGTAGCAGGCGTGTGCTGTGAGAGCTGCAGTAGCTCGCGCTGCAGATCTCGACGCGGCGCTACTCGTCCGGGAAGGATGGGAACGAGGCGTCGGTCGCTGATCTTGAGGTGTTCCCTGATGCGGTTACTGCCCAGACTGCGGAGTCAAGGCAGCACAGTGGTGTGCCAGTCAGCTGACAGCCCGTGGTGCTCGTAGGTCAGCTGGTGATCAGCGAGGTCCCCGGCCGTGACTTGGCCGGTCTCGCGTTCGTCGAGTCGGTTGGCCTCCTTCCCGATGTGCCAGAGCGAAGCCATGGTGACCGGTCTGCGTCTGAGCACGCCGCGCGTCCGCCGGGAACAGGTCAGGCCGTCGGGCTCGCAGCTCTTGCTTTCGGGGTGCGTCAGGTACAGGCCGGTGTTGGCGGTGTTCGTGGCGATGGTGGCCCGGCCCGGCTGGGACGGGTCGGTGCTCAGGCGGTAGCTGCGGCCGGGGCTGGTGAGGTCTAGCCAGCGCAGAGTTCGCCAGCGGCGGGCTGGTGTGTAGGGGGCGACCAGCTTGACGCCGCCCTGGTCGTTGTCGGGTGGTTGGGCACCGGGGGCGAACATCAGGAAGTTGAACGGCTTGACCCGCTGCGACCAGGGCTTGCCCTGGTTGTAGGCGGCGAAGGTCGGCAGCATCTGGGGGCTGGTGGCGTTCAGGCGGGACAACGTCGGGCGGGTGTACCAGTCCGGCGCTGGGCCTGCCAGCTGCGGGGTGAGCTCCTTGGCGAGTTCGTGTTCCCAGAGTTGGACGATCCACCGGGGACCGTCAGGATCGTGGTCGGGATCGATGGGGTTGAGCAGGTGGCCCAGTCCGTGGGAGCAGGGGGCGTGCTCGCTCGCCTGTACGAGACGTGGCAGGCCAGTCTCGTCGTCACGGAACAGGGCGTAGCGCTTCGCGGCGACGGCGTAGCAGTGAGCATCGACCTCAGCCTTGAGCACCTCCGCGACGGCCTGCGGGTCGTAGGGGTTCAGGTCGTTGAAGCGGTGACGGATGGCGTCGACCTGCTGGTAGGGCAGCGCCCGGATCGCCGGCTGCCCGTCGAGGTCGTGAGAGCCGCCGGGGCACGGCAGCAGCCCGCCCGTTGGGGTGGCGACGATGGCCATGCTGTCGGTATCGGCCATGGCCCAGCTGCCGCCCAGGTCGATCACGGAGCGCTCGAGCAACGCCAGCAACAGCCGGGCAGCTGCGGTGATGACCGCGGCCACAGGCGGGTAGCAGAACCGGCCGGGGTCTTCCGGAGCGCCGACCTGGTCGGTGAACGGCTGCTCGGCGTTGCCGTAGACAGTGACCTCGGCTCGCTGCCCGACCGGCAGGTCCACGCGGTTGTACTCGGCATTGATGCCGTACGCCCCGGCGTTCGAGGCGATCTTCAGGAACAGTTGGATCCGATCACGCTCCCACTCGTCGAGTGCGGGGTCTTTGCGGACGCGGACGCGATGCTCGGCCATCGCCAGGAACGGGTCCTCGGCGGCGGGGTCGACGGTGCAGCCCCCGGGCAGCGTGAACGGCGTGAGCCCCGGCGCCGTACCGACCGGATGCAGCAGCACCGCGCGCAGCACGGTCGGAGGCCGACCGGTGAGCAGGGCTGAGGCGACGAGGTCGGGCAGGGCGTACCAGAGCGGCTCGTCGGCGGTCAGCGGGTTCGCCCCGATGCCCCAGCTCGGGGTGTTCTGGTCGTACTGGGCGCGGACCGGCAGTACGTCGCCGTCGGGGCGGATCTGGGCGAACCCAACGAGGGAGGGCCACAGGTGTGGGTCGAAGGCCCAGTCGACGGTGACGGTGTCGAGGAGCTGCTGCATCTGCTGTGTCGTGCCAGGGCTGTCGTCGGTGGAGATCCGGTCGGCGCTGATGTACCGCCAAGTCCCTAGGAGTCCGCAGATGGTGGGGTAGGTGCTGGTGAAGTCCACCAGCCGTACCGGGACGGCGGTCTTGCGGATGCGGCATTCGGCGCGGCCGCCGTAGAAGGCGCTCATCGCGATGCCGAGCAGCCATGGGTCGGTGTCGGGATGACGATCGAGGACCGGTTGGACGCCCATCGCGTCGAGGGTCGCTTTCGCCAGGCTGGCGGGGCTGTAGGCGTAGGGCTCGATGATCGGCAGCCGCAGCGCGCGTAGTTCCCGGCTGGCGGCCTCACAAAGCGCGGCGGTGGCGGTGACGTCCTGGCGGCAGTAGTCGATGTAGGCGGCGGTGACCTGGCCGTGCTCCCCGGGGTTGGCCTTTCCGGGGACGCCGAACGCCTCGGATGCCGATTGCAGGCTGTAGCCGCGGCCGGTGAGCGCGAACGTCAGGGTGCGCAGGTCGACGAAGTCCCCGGCCCAGCCGCCCGCGGCGGCTCCTGCGGTGGCGGTGCCGAAGCTGATCTGCGCGCGGGTGGCGTTGATGTGCTTGATCCGTATCCGGGGGCGGTGTTTGCGCTCGGTGTAGCCCTTCGCCTCGTTGCCTTTTGCCAGGATGAGGGAGAAGCCGCCGCGGTTGGTGCTGCGTCCTTCGCCGACGTCGAACGCGAGCCGGGACAGATCGAAGGGGAGGTTGAAGCCGACGACGCGGGCCCGGCCGCGCCATGCTGCGGTGAACAAGACCTGTTCGACGAACTGAGCGCGGGTGAGCACGGCGATGGGCCGGTCGGCGCCTGCGGCGGAGGTGCTGGCGGCGGCGTGGTCGCGCAGCAGCTGCAGCCTCGGCGGGTCGGTGGTCGCGAGGTCGTCGGGATGAAACAGCCCCTCTTGGACGCACTGCCACCCGGTGCCGCGTCGGCGTAGGTACTGCCAGCAGCCGAATGTCAGGGCTTGCGTGGCGTCGGTGGTGGTTTCGGTGTCGAACACCAGGAGCTCGCTGGGGTTGCTGCCGGGTCCTGGGCGCCGTGGCGGTCGGGTGAGCGCGGCCCGGGCGCGGCGGCCGGACGGTGGCGGGCTCGTGCGTGCCTTTGGGTCTGTCTGCGGTGTGGCGGGGATGGCGTGCGCCCGCACGACGATCGGCAGACGATTTTCGTCGGGCGTGACCGCGGCCGGGCTCTCGCCGTCTGATCCGCGGCTCGGGTCGGTGGGGGTCATGCTGCCCACCCTTGGGTGCGCCAGCCGGGGGCGAACGCGTCGAGCCTGTGCGAGCTGGGCGAGTTGCTCGGCGAAGTGGAACAGTGCGTGGGCAAGGTCGTGGGCGAACACCCCGAGGGACCGCAGGGCGCGGGCGAGCCGGTCGAGCAGGCTGTCGGGGGGCCGGTGACGGCCGGCGGGGCTGCCGGCTTGGTGGTCGAGGCGGGTGGTGGTCTGGCTGGCGTGGCAGTTCCGGCACAGCCACACCCGCACTTCATCGGAGGCGGCTGCGCCGAGGACGTGGTCGTCCTCCAGCGTGAGGCCGGTGGGGTCGGTGTGCCCGCACAGCACGCACGCGGCCTCTTCGGGGACGAGGCAGCGGCGGGCGGTGCGGCGCCGGTCGGCGCGGATCGGGTCAGGTTCGGGTAGGGCAGACATGACGGAGCTCCGTATCTGGCGGGTGGTGGGTTCGCGGCTGGTCAGCGGTGGGGGTAGATGTCGTCGATGGCGAGCTCACCGGCGCTGGCGTGCCGTTCGATGGCCTGCAGGTCGGTGGCCAGCGGTTGTCCGCCGACGCAGACGTTGCGGAACTTGCGCAGGGCGGTGTCGTCGCCGGTGCGTAGGTAGTGCTGGATGGCGTTGTAGTGGGCGGCTACCCGGCTGGCCTGGCGGCTGCTGCGGACATCGACGTCGCGGCGGCCATCGGGGGTCAGCACCCGCATCCGCCGGTAGAGCCGGTCCGACGGGGTGACCTGGTGCCGCCGCCCCTGCTGGACGAGCGCCGGGGCGGCGTAGCGGCGGACGGTCGCCGGACGAGTGCCGGCCTCCCGGGCCGCCGCGGACAGCGACAGCCCTTGGGTGCGCATCAGGGCTACGGCGTCCAGCACTCGGTGGCGGGCGTCCTGTTCGACGGGGCGCAGCCGGGCGTAGCTGGCCGGGCCGGTGACCTGGGGTGCCCGTTTCGGTGCGGGCATGGCGTGGCCTCCTTCCGGCCGCTGCTGTGAAGGCGGGCGGTGGGCCACCGGGAAGTCGCCTCCCGGCGGCCCACCGCCGGGATCAGCTGTCCGCGTCGCCGGTGGGCAGGGAGGCCAGCGGCGCACGCGACCAGGCCGGCGTCGCGGTCGGTGAGGCTGTCGAGCTTGTAGGCCTGCCCGACCTGCACCAGCCGCCCGGCGATCCACGGCGTCGCCTCGGTGGCGGCGGTCAGCTGGCGGCGTACGACCTGCCAGAAGATCGGCCGTTCGCCGAGGTCGTCGGGGGTGCCGTCATCGTCGACGGTGACGACCTGGCAGACGGTGGCCGTCGATGAGCCGACCTTGGTGTCGAACATGCGGTCTTCGATAGGTCGGCAGGCGATCAGCCGGCCGAGCAGTTCGTCGGCGGTGGAGATGTTGCTGGCTGAGGCGAACGCGGGGGCGTGCGGGGTGGCGGTGCGGGTCATCGTGGAGTTCCTTTCTGTGGTGTCAGCCCGGATTTGGGCGTGACGGGGTAGCCCAGCGGCCCGGATCGGCCGCGGGTTGCTTATTGGGTGGGTTAGCGGCGGGCGGGCCGCTGGGCGTAGGCCTCGACTTCGCTCAGGCAGGTCTGCGCCCAGCCGGCCAGCCGCCGGGCCCACGGCAGCGCCTCATCGCCGTGGCGGTCCAGCAGCACCTGGGCCAGGCGCTTGCCGGCGCGATCGCCGAGAACCGCGTCGGTGATCGGCCGGGCGGCCCACAGCTTGTCCAGGGAGCCTG
>JAOPWF010000609.1 GCA_025965815.1 Mycobacterium sp. | reverse complement strand
AGTCCTGCAGAATGCCCTTCGGACAGATGAGTAATGCTGGCCCGCTGCCGCGGGGGAACGAGCTAGAGGGACTCCAACTGGCCGTGAACCGAAACTGGGCGCAGTCGCCGCATTCGGCGCCGGCATCTAACTCCGCCCAGCTCGGCTGTGCCCGGTATGTGTTGCGAAAGCCGAATTTTGAGTGGCGGAGTTCCCAACTTGCGCGACTTCCGATTGTCGACACGCTCTGCGGCTGTCGAGCGGTTCCTCACTGAGCGAAGCAACGATCCACACGCGGCGGAATCGGAAGACGGTTGCGTCCAGCAGAGTGGTGTACGAGCCGGGGACCTGATCGTGAGGGCCGGCGTGTCGTAGCCGAATGATTGAAGGTCATCGCGTGATTCTTCGAGAGACTGCCAAAGTCACTCGAGCAAAGGAATCAACGCGATGACCACTGCCCACGATATCGACTGGCCACAGGTGTTGGCTGAGCGACTCACCACCACCCACCCCGACGTGCTGCGCGAGCTGCTCGCGACCTTCATCCACACCCTGATGGGCGCCGAAGCCGACGCCTTGTGCGGCGCCGGGTACGGCCAACGTAGCGCCGAACGCACCAACTCCCGCAACGGCTACCGGCATCGTCAATTCGACACCCGGACAGGATCATTGGATCTGGCGATCCCCAAGCTTCGGCAGGGTTCGTATTTCCCGGACTGGCTGCTGGAGCGCCGCAAGCGTGCCGAGCGGGCCCTGACCACGGTGGTGGCGACCTGCTATCTGCTCGGGGTGTCGACGCGGCGGATGGACAAGCTGGTCGAAACGCTGGGCATCACGTCGTTGTCGAAGTCGCAGGTGTCGGTGATGGCCCAGGAACTCGATATCGCCGTCGAAGCCTTTCGCACCCGACCGCTCGACGCCGGCCCGTATACCCTCGTCGCCGCCGACGCGCTGGTCCTCAAGGTCCGCGAACAGGGCCGGGTGGTCAACGTGCACGCCCTGGTGGCGGTCGGGGTCAACGCCGAGGGCTACCGGAAATCCTCGGTATCGACCTGACGACCGCCGAGGACGGGGCCGGCTGGCTGACCTTCTGGCGCTCGCTGACCGCCCGCGGCCTGTCCGGGGTCAAACTGGTCACTAGCGACGCCCACGCGGGACTGTTGACGGCGATCGGCGCTACGTTGCCGGGTGCATCCTGGCAGCGATGCAGAACCCACTATGCGACCAATCTGATGGCGATCACCCCGAAGGCGTCGTGGCCGTGGGTACGCACACTGCTGCATTCAGTGTTCGACCAGCCAGCTGCTGAATCGGTTGGCGCCCAATATGATCGGATCATCGGTGCCCTGGCTGACAAGCTCCCGAAGGTCGCCGCCCTTGTAGGTAAAGGTGACCGATCGGTTCCCGGCTGTCTTGGGCCTGCGCATAGGCTGCCCTTGGCGTCGTCGTATCGGTCGGCGGGCGGGGAGCCTCGCCCACCGAGGGGTCCTGAAGGCGGTTATTTGATGGCGGCGGCCAGATCGCTCTGCATGGCAGCGAGCTGCGGCCCCCAGGTGGACCAGCCGTGGTCGCCGGTCAACGGAAAGTCAAAGTGCCCGTTCGAACCGCCGAGATTGCGGTACTGCGCGTAGAAGGTGCGGTTGGTTCCCTGCGCGATGTCGGGGTAGCCGATCATCGCCGCCGGATCGCTGGCGGTCAGGGTTTGCGGGCTGAAGATCCACAGCCGGGTGTTGTTGTCCACCAGCAAGTGGGCGTGCACGTTCGCGGAGTGGTACTTCCACCGGCCCAGCTGAGGCAGGCCCCACATGTTGCGGATGTCGACGCCGCCGTACTGCTGCAAACCCGCGCTGATCGCGCCGTCCACACCGGTGCGCTCGGGAGTCACGAACCCCGACATCGAACCGGCGTAGCGGAACCGGTCGGGCCGCAACGTCGCCGCCTCCAGCGCCCCCGAGCCGCCCTGCGCGGCGCCCACGATGGCGTGCCCACCGGGTGCCAGACCCTTGTTGGCGGCCAACCAGTTCGGCAGCTCATCGCAGAGGAAGGTCTGCCACTGCTTGCTGCCGTCCTGCTCCCAGTTGGTGTACATGCTGTACGCACCGCCGGCGGGCGCGGCGACCGAGATGCCCTTGCCTGCCAGCGTGTTCATCGCTTTTCCGGCAGTCACCCAGTTGCTGACGTCGGGTGCGGCGTTGAACGCGTCGAGGAGATAGACCGCGCGCGGTCCGCCGGGCTGAAAGGCCACCGGGATGTCGCGTCCCATCGCCGCCGAGGGCACCATCAGGTATTCGACGGCAGCGGCTTTCGCGACCGCACTTGTCCAAAGGCAGATTCCGAGCACTGCTACCAGAGCGGCTCGCATGAGTATGATGCCGCGTTTCATCGATACCTCTCTAGATTCGTTGTGTCCAATCACTTTTCGGAATGCGGAACCGCTGCACTGGCGGGTATGCGGGCGGGGTGGACCCCCGCAGGGCCCACGGGAACCAGTTGAAGAAGTACTCGATCGCGTCGCTCGCGTCATAATCCGGATTGGGATCCACGCCGTGACCTCAACTCTCACTCAATGAAATTTCGAACTGATAGGTGTTGGAGGGCTCTCGGCCTTCATCGCATGTTCATGGGACCTGTCACCTCAGCAGATGAACTTGGTGGGATCGGTGCGCAGCAAGTCGTAGAACGCGAATGCTGGGACACCGAGGATGGCGGACAGGCGCCGCGCATAGCAGCGGGCGATGGTCTGACCTTCGGCAGTCTGGTCGAACGTACCCACGAGGTCGATCGCGATTCTGCAGCCGAAGGTATCGGTGACCGAGCGGTCGTCGATGGCAACCTTGGTCACGCCGATCGGCATCGGTAGCCGTCGACGGCGGCCTGGACCGTCTCAAGGCGCGCGGCCTTGTCGACGTACACCGAGGCAAACGGGTCGCCCGAGGTTCTCGGGGGCCGCCGAGTCGGGCGCTGCTGGCGGCGGCGGGCGCTAGTCGTCATGAGGCCGTTGGATTTCCGTACGCGGCGACCACGACGGTCCTGTCGAGGCTGTTCTCCGACCACACCCCGATCTCGGTGTTGGCGCAGTCGCGCATGATCGCCAGGTCGGCGGGGTTGTAGTGCCACTGGTTGATGAGGTCGATACCGCTGATGGCCAGGGCGGGGTTGATGGAGACCGTTTCGGCGACGACACCGTGGAACCCTGCGGCATTGGCGCGGTCTTGTTGGGTTGACCCGTCGGAGCCGATGTCGCCGTCGAGATTACCGTTGGTCAGAACATCGTCGGTGTGCCATTGCGCGGCGAGGCGCAGTCGCGGGTTGATGTGAACATCGTTCGTACAGCCGGCTTGATGTTGCACGGTGTAAACGTCGGTGACGACACCGTTGTTCAGGCGCTTGTTATCGGCTAGGGCGCTGGGGGCACTCGCCAGTGCGCCCGAGATCACTAGGACGCCGGCGGCCGCAGTGGCTGCGGCGCAGCGCAGGATGTGGTGTCGGAATGCGCGAAAGTTCATGACGTACTTCCGGGACGATAGTTGGCTGCTGAATTGCGCAGGGTCCAAATCTGCGCGGGACACAGTTCGTTCGTCGCTTGAGCGATCAGATAGGACGGCTGATAGTCGTCTTCCGTGTTGAAATCCGTCTTTAGATCACCGATCAGCGCGCCGTAACTCCGCCCCTGAGCCACCTTGTCGCAGATCCCTCGGCCATAATCGATCGCGTCCTCGGCATTGGCGAAGTTGTAGCCTGGCCGGACTGTAACGTTCACCAGATACGCCACCGCGTCACCACGGGCAACTGGCGACACGATCAACGCCATGAGAGTCAAAGCCATTGCGAAGAGTGCGATCACGCTGATGGGTGCCTGCCTCCGTCTCCCGAAGAAGCTGCAGTCCAACGCTGCACGGAAACCGGAACCGCGCTCCATTGACGCTGTCCTGGAATCGGGTATTACTGGGCCATACAGGCTCCCCGGTTGCGGATGGTCCGGAGAAGTCATTGGCGCCCTTCCTGGTCAAAAACGTGAAACGCCAGCGCATTGAGCTCGGCGGCAAGATCGGCAGGACGGCCGAACATTGCTTCGTTGCCGGCGTCGATGTGTCTAACGTCGTCTATCCCCAGCCCTGCTGCAATAGCCCGCTGCAGTCGCGGCGAGATGGCCTTGTCCTGTTTCAACACGATGTAGGTTGAGCGCTCCGCGCCACTGAAGTTGCGCGGCGTTGGCTCGGCGGGGATCTGAGGCGACTCCGCGCACAACCTCGACAAGATGAATCGCCTGTCGGCTGAGTCCAATCCACGACACCAAATCCGGATCGCCAACCACTTCGGATTCAAGTGCACCGCCCGATGCACGGCGATGGGCCCGCGGAGTCGCGGGCGCAAGAACCACCGGAAGATAACGGGAAGCGCGTCGAGTCCCGCTTCTCCGGGCGCCGGGGCAAGGGCGGAGACGAAGACTCGATGGGCGGGTGGCGTAACGTGCCGAAGTTCGGCAGCCAACACGGTCAGTCCGCCCAGGGCGTGGCACACCAGGACTGGCGGAGTGTTGATATTCGATGTTGCGATATTCATCTCTTGACTCCTCTCGGTGGGTGGTGGCGGTCATGGGGTCGGCCCTAGGGGACGTTGATTTCATTCGGTTGGCAACCAGTCAGTCCGCGACGCGTCGTGGACCGCTGGCTTTCCAGGTGGCCACGGAAACCGTTGCCAGGTCGAGCGTGTCGCCCAGCAGCATCTGATCGGTGCCCGCGCGGTTGACGAACTCCTTCATCACGGCGTCCGGATCGCCGTCGAGTTCATAGATGGTCAGGTAGCGGTGTGCCGGTGGAGGCAGCTGCGCCGGCAGGTCGTCGCCTTGGGGGAGCGTCATCGGGGCAAGGTCATAGCGCTGCGCGGCGACGACACCGGGGACGTTGAGAACGTCGACGAGGTGGCGGGAGTCGTACCACTCGTTGAAGGCATCGTCTTGTCCTTCGACTGGATTCGTGAAAACCAGCATGAGGCGATCGGCCATGATAGAGAACCCCTTCTGAGGAAGACGGGCGAGTCCGCGCTCTGTTCGTTCTGAGAGGGCGGTGAGACGGGTTGCGGTGTAGGCGCTCCAGTCCCGTTGGGAGAACTTGGCCCAGCCGGATGCAGTTGAGGCGTGAAGGCCGAACTGGGTTGAGATGACCGCGGCGGGAACGTCGCTTGCTAACGCCAGGAGCGCACGGTTGCGGCTGATTCGGTTTGGGATTGCGGCCGGCCGTGTCCTCCCGCGCGTGGCATGGCTCCGAGTCGGCGCCGTCGGCGTTCGGATCGGCCGCCGCACCGGGCTCACGGGGTTCGATCGGCCATTCTGCCGCGTCCGCGCGTGGTTGGCTCAGTTCGAGGTCGGGGGCAGCAGCATTGTCTGCCATGTCTTCTCCCGTTCGGCGTTGCGGGCCAGGTTGGATTGGGTGTAGACGTGACCGTCGGGCCCGACGTAGGTGCCGGTGGTCGGGTCGTACCGGGCGACCGCGATCGGCGGCGGCGGCGCAGGCGGCGCGGGAGTGATCGTCGATCCTGGTGTACCCGGTGGCGGCTGCGGAATGGACTGGCCCGTCGCCGTCGCGTTCGGGTCGCCCTTCCAGTTGAAGCCGTCGTTGAGCGGCACGTACTGCTCGCTGCTCTCGCACATCTTCACCGTCGGTGCGCGCTTGCCCGGAACCGTTTCACACGGAATGTTGCGAACGCCGCGGACATTCTGCGGCGAATCCTGGGGCACCCGGCAGTACAGGTCTCCGGCGGGACGGTCCGGGTAGTCCTCAGCATCGGGGGTCCGCTTCTGGGTGGCCGGCAGGAATCCGGTAGTGCAGGGTGGGGGCAGGTTGAGGTTCAGGTTGAAGCTCAGGTAGGCGCCCTTGTAGGCCTGTTTGGTGTTTTGGTTCGCGACCATGATGCCCGCGATGTCGGCCGTACCGACCGGCAGCAGCACCAGAAGCTGCTCGAGGTCGGCCCGGTAGGTGACCGCGACCTGACCCAGGCTGACCAGGTTGGCCAGCACAATCGGCAGCGTGGGCCGCAGCCGGTCCAGCAGCGCCCGAACTTCCTCGGCTGCCGCGCCGCCGTTCCGCACGACGCCGCGAACGGCGGAGTCGTTCTGCTGCAGCGACTGGGTGATGGTGGCCAGGTGCTGCGCCCATGCCGTCACCGAGTCCGCGGTGTCGGTCTGGGTATCCACGACCGGTGCGACGTTGTCGATGACGTTAGTCAGCTCGTTCAGGTTGTTGTGGGCGTCAATGGCCAGCTGCGACCCCCCCTTGAAGAACCGGGCCAGATCGGGCCCCAGCCCGCCGAAGGCGGTGTAGGACTCGTCGATCGCGCTTTTGAGATTGTCTCGCGGGATCGCTTCCAGGCCGCGGTTCGTCGCGTCGAGGAGCGCGTTGATGTCCGGGGGCACCGTGGAACGGCTCAGTGGGATCACATCGCCGTCCTTCAGCGGAGCCGAGGTGCCGTTGCGCGGCAACAGCGCGACATATTGCTCGCCCACCGCCGACTGGCTGTGCACCTGCGCATCCAGGTCGGACGGGATCGTGATGCCCGATTTCAGCGAGAGCACTGCCTCAACCCCGGTGTCGGTGAGATGCGCGCTCTCGACCCGGCCCACCTCGGTCCCTCGGTAGGTGACGTTACTGCTTGCATACAGTCCGCCTGCCGCGGGCAGTTCGACGGTCACCGTGTAGTGCCCGACCCCGAACAACAGTGTCGGCGCCTTGATATAGCCGAACATCATCACCGCGCCGGCTATCACGCCCACGGAGACAAAGACCGCCAACTGGATCAGGATTCGCCTGGTCAGATGCACGTTAGGGCCCCTGGTCCCAGTGGTAGGGA
>JAOPWF010000541.1 GCA_025965815.1 Mycobacterium sp. | reverse complement strand
TGCGCCGGCGAAGTATGCAAGCTGCAGGGTGTTCCACGGGGTCTGGGCGGTGTGCCCGGCGAACGAGGCTCGCGGCTGATCGAGGGCCTCGAGGAGGGCCCCGTCGTCGGTTTCGATCGCGACGCGGCTGGGGGTGAACGCACTGTGTCGGTCCGGCGCGCCGAACGGGCGGTGCGACACACGCTCCTCGTGCAGGCTGGCCGTGACCATGGCGCCGTTGAGGACGCCCTCCTGACCTTTGAGCCCCCAGAGTGCGCCGCCCTGGATCAGCCGCGCCGAGACGGCGTTGGTTCCAGCGGTCCAGGCCGCCGTGGGCCTCGATCGCGGTGTCGAGCAGATTGCTCATGAGTGTGCCTCCTGGGTGCGTGGTCTTCGACCGGGCGTCAGATCGCGCGTCGAATTGTTGGATGTGGGGGTGCGCCGCCGATCAGCGTGCTGCCGCGGACGCGGTGCTCGCGTAGCCTCCTTCCCACCAGCTGTTGGCCAGGGCGGCGTATTCGTTGGCGGCGTCCTCCCAGGTGAAGTGGCCGGCGTCGAGGATCCTGAGCTTGCTGTTGGGCAGCTGCTCATCGAGGAATTCGGCGTTGACCGGCGGCACCACCGGGTCTCGCGCCCCGGCGATGATCTGCACCGGCGTCTGGATCTGCGGCAGCAGATCGCGCAGGACCGGGAGCTCCGTCGGGAGGCTGCGCACGTAGCGCATCGACCCGACGAACCGGTCACCGTCGTAGGAGGACAGGTAGTCTTCGCGGACAAAGTCCAAAAGCGCATACCGCGAGATGTCGGTCAGTGCGGCGGCGACCATCTGCCGCGGGTCAGCCTGACGGTATGCCTGCAGATCGGGGGCCTCGACCCACTCCTTGAGCACCCCACTCAACCGCAGCGGGTACGCCGCGGCGCCACCGCCGACGATCAGGCTGCGCAACCGGCCGGGATGCAAGGCGGCCGCGAACAGCGAGGCGCAGGTGCCAACGTCGGGGCCGATCACATGCGGGCTCTCGAGCGCGAATGTGTCGGCGAGGTGAATCACGAACTCGCCCATGGCCCGCGGCGACAGCAGCGCATCGCGGCGCTGGGAATGGCCGAACCCCGGCAAGTCGATCGCCACCAGATGGGTGTGCTCGGCGAGCCGCGCCCAGGTCGGCTCGAAGGCGAACAGGCTCTCCGGCCACGGACTGAGCAACAGCGCGTGATCGTCTCGGCCCTCGCTTTCGGCGAAACGGATGGACAACCCGTCGATGGTTCGGAACTGCGGCTGGATGCCGTTGAACCAGATGCTCAAGGTGTGACTCCATAGGTGCTGGTGGTCGCCCACGTTCGCCGACTACGTCCCTATGAGTGTCATGCGCTGAGCGAGCGCTCGTATCCGCCTGTGGACAGTCCGAATAGTCAGTCAACTCAGCCGGGCCAGCCTGGCCTACCTGCACCTGATGGGCCCCTTTGATCCGGGGGAGCGGCTCGCGCCTTCGCCCGCTATCCCGCGCATTATGACGGGCGATCGTCGCCAACGTCGGCTTCAGCCAGGAGTCCGGAAACGACACCATCAACCAAGGCCTGGCCGATGCGTTGTCCTTCGGGGCACCGTTTATCGCCAACCCTGATGTGGTCGCTCGCTTCACCGGTGGCGTTCCCCTCGCCGAGGCCGACCGTGTCACCTTCTACGCGGGCAGCGCCGACGGCTATACCGACTACCCCACCGCCGCGGACGTAACCCGGCGGGCGAGCCGCCCCCTCCAATGGCTGCACCGGCGGCCGACACGGAACCGACCTGGCACCAACGGCGTCACCCTGCAGTAACAGCCGGCCTGCATCCGGGCGGGGATCCACCCGCCTCGGGCCATTATTTCTGCGGCGCTGAAGCGCACTTCCCGCGTGCCGTCCGCTGGGTCTACATCGTCCGCTCACGACTGACCACTCGGACTGTCCACTGGCAGATACGAGCGCGGGCTGACCGGATAACACTGGGATGTATCGGCGAACAAGCACAAATGTTCGGACCTGTTCGGGAAAGGAGTTCTCTGCGTGACTGACGATCTCCTCGCCACAGTTATCGCGGCGGCCGGCGGTGAAAAGCTGTGGAATACGCTGCGTGGCTTAACCGTCGACCTTTCAGTCGGCGGCCCAATATGGGCGATGAAGGGGTGGCCGCCCGGCTCGACATTTGATCAGACGGTCACGCTGAACACCGTCGAAGAATGGATTGAATTTTCGCCGTTCACCCGGCCGGACTGGCGGATGACGTTCGATGCAGACACCGACACCGTGGCGCTACAGACACTGGACGGACACCCGGTGGGCATCCTGGCTACGGCGCGGGCCGCGTTCAAGGGCCACCTGCGACCAACGCCGTGGGACGCCCTGCACCTGGGGTACTTCCTGGGCTACGCCAACTGGAACTACTTCACCACCCCCTTCCTGTTCACCTATCCCGGGGTCATCGCGACCGAAATCGAGCCCTGGCATGAGGCCGGCCAAACCTGGCGTCGGCTGCACGTGCGCTTTCCGTCCTCGATCGCGACGCATAGTCCTGAGCAGGTGT
>JAOPWF010000536.1 GCA_025965815.1 Mycobacterium sp. | reverse complement strand
AGACGTCTGCTTCTGAAGTTCTGAGCGAGCGTCCCGGAGAATTGAAACAAAGCCGGGATCTGCGATCGCCTTGGCTTGAGCGTCGAGTCGGGTGGCATCCGCCGATACCTTGCTCAGCGCAGGTTCTTCGTTGCGGAGGAGTTGCACGTCCAGATGGGCGCCTTCGAGCAGCCGGGTGGGTGACATCGCGGTGCCGATCTTGGCGGACGGTTGCAATACGTCGGCTGCCAAGCCGAGGACGACGTCGGTCATCTGTTGGCCGGACTTGAAGGGGCTGCCGAGCCACGGCACGCCCGCCGCGATGTTCCAAGGAAGCGAATGAGTGGCATCGCGTGCTGCCTGTGCCTGGGAATGCGCGTCATTTGCCCACCGTGAGGCATCGCCGGCTTTTCCCTTCAACAGCGCATCTTTGGCCTGCTGTGCGCTGCTGCGCGCTTGCTCGAGGCTGGACTTGGCGTCGAGAGCCCGAACGCCCAGCCAGGAACCAAATGCGACGACTACTGCTATCAGCGCAAGGCCGGAGAAGAGTAGCTTGTGTCGACCTGGCTGGCTCTCGTTTTGATCCGGTCGCGGTGACGACTCACCATCACCGTCCGGCTCACGTCTGAACGGGTGTCGCGAAAAGATAGGCACTCAGAGGATTTCCCACACATCGCAGACGCCCCTACGTCCAAGGTGCAGCAACGATAGGGCGACTTTAGGACAATGAACTGGCTGACGAGTCGCGTCGAACTACGACTAGCAGGCGCCTGTCTTTACCGAGAGCGTGCCGTAGGGCCCGACCGACACACCGAGACCCCCGACGCAAACGCTGAACTGGGGGATGAAGCTGAGGAACCAACCGACGACCGGCTTGAGGAAGCCCGGAACGAAGGACAGCGGAGTGAACTCGAAGATGGTCGTACCCGGCGTAGCGAGAGGGGCGATGGCAGCCGCAGCCTTCGGGTTGGGGCGGTCGCCGACCCACCACCAGGGGGCATCCGTGGAGAACTGGACCGGGCCCAGGCTCGGGCCGGTATCGAAGATGTGCGTCACAGGTGAGGTGGGCATGAGGTCGGGCTTCGCCGCAGCGACCGCCGCAGGCGTGAGGATGGCAGCGGCTGCGATCGCGGAGGCCGCAGCACCCATCTTGAAGTTTGTGAAATTAGTGGCAACGGCCGACATGTCTCCCCCAGGTGATTAGGTCAAGCAAGTTGCCATAAACATCCCAGACTAAGTACGCCTTGTCAACACGAAGCGTTCGCTGGAGGTGGGACGATCGTCTGCACAATCCGACGCGGACACCAGCAGATCATCGGGTTCGGCCCCAGGCTGAGCGGCGTCGTTGTCAGACGCGCGAGGTTCGGCATCGATCCTACGATGAGACCTGCTCACGTTTGCCACGATCGGCAAGTTATCGGAAACATCCACGTAGTCGTGCAGCCGGAAGGGCCCGTCTGTTTGACGACATCGCGTTAACCGTTGGTCAGCGGATCGCGAAACCGGCGCATGTCCGACGTGATGATGAAGTCTGCCGCGCCGGATTGCCAAGTCTGCCGGCTCGGCCGCGAGCTTGATGGCAGCCTCCCCGATCACACCATATAGGCGATGGCCCAACCAGCGCCGGCGAACACAGCGAATAATTATGTGATCGCCGACATGGCAGTTGCGGTAGAGGCCTCGAGCTTCATAGGTAAATTCGCTCACACGACATCATTGCTACCGATATACTTGGCAAACTATGGAGAACGGCCCCTACGCATCCCTACAGGCCTCCTGGCTCAACCATCGCGGGCACTGCCACTGCGGATGGGAAGGAAAGCGTCGCTGGCTTCGCGGCAGCGCCGTGTTAGATGTTCTGGACCACTGCGCCGAGACAGCCCACATACCCGTCTCTTTACCGTTCCAAAGCCGTCACCTCTTTTCGGTGGCGGCCGAACTTCTGTGAGGTCTAATTGGTGCAACTGTCAGCACCGGTGAGGGACTCCCTACCAAGTCCGCGAGACAGCGCGGAGCCGCGACGGGCGCCTATTGGAGGCGATTCACCACCTGTCGCGGCAAAGGTCCCCCGCGGGGAAACACGGAAGGGAACCGAATAACGCCCGCCCGCGTCGAGCAGGACCCAGGTGGCCAAGCGGTCCCAGGGTCACGGATCGCCGCGGCTACCAGTGCCCAGCGTTGCATCACCTCTGCTCACACTCCGCCAACCGCCGTTTCAGGAACTCCCGTCCCGGCTCGGAGCCGTTGTGCTCCAATGCCGTCCGATACCACTCCGCGGCCTCGGTACGCCGGCCGGCACGCCGCAACAGATCGGCGCGGATCGTCGCAACCGTGCCCGACCGGGCCAACCGCGGATAGTCGGCAACGTCGTCCAGAGCCGCGAGCCCGGCGACGAATCCGTCGCGGAATCCCACGGCGAGCGCGCGATTGGCCCGCGCCACCGGCGAATCGGTGATCCCCAGCAGCCGGTCGTAGGCCGCGCAGATCGTCGGCCAGTCGGTCTGTTCCCATGACGGCGCCGTCGCGTGCACCGCCGCGATCACCGCCTGCGGCAGGTACGGGCCCATCGAACCGGTGGCGAGCCGCAGCCGGTCCAGTCCGCGGGCGATGCGACCCCGATCCCACCGGCTACGGTCCTGCTCGTCCAGCGGCACCAAGGCACCGTCGGCGTCCACCCGCGTCGACCGGCGGGCGTCGTGCAACGTGACGAGCGCCGCCAGCGCCTGCGCGTCGCGCTCGTCGCGCATCAACGAGCACAGCTCACCGGCCAACCGGACCCCCTCGTCACACAGTTCGTCACGGATTGCCGACGGTCCGGCCGTCGACCAGTAGCCCTCGGTGAACACCGAGTAGATGCACGCCAGCACGTGCGGCACCCGCTCCGGCAGCAGCTCGGCCGGTGGCACCCGCAGCGGGATGTTTCCATGCCGTATTTTGCTCTTGGCGCGGGTGATTCGCTGGCTGACTGCCGCCTCGGACTGCAGCAGCGCCCGGGCGATTTCCGGGACGGTGAGCCCGGAGATGAGCCGCAACGTCAAGGCCAGCTGGGAAGCACCGTCGAGCGCCGGATGCGCGCAGGTGAATATCATCCGTAGCTCGTCGTCGCGTACCGGATGCGGCACGGCGGCGCCGTCGGTGCGCGCCCTGATGTTGTCGACCACGGCTGCGAGTTCCTTTCCGGGCCGGACGGATTCGCGGCGCAGCCGGTCGAGAGCTCGATTGCGGGCGACCGTCACGATCCATCCGCCGGCATTGGCGGGCACGCCGTCGCGGGGCCAGGCGCGCAGCGCTTCGGCGAAGGCCTCCTGGACGGCGTCCTCGGCGACGGTGAGGTCACCGGACCAGCGCGCGAGCGCGGCAACGGCCGGTCCCCATTCACGTCGAAAGACGCCGTCCAGGTTGGTCATCCGCGAGGCTTACAGCCCCGATACCCCGGCCAGTTGCCGCACCTCCACGGTCGTCGCCGGAATCATCGACGCTATCTTGACAGCCTCGTCACGGTCGGCCGCCGCGAGGATGTAGAAGCCATTGGCAACTTCGGCTCCTTCGACGAACGGGCCGTCGGTCAGCGTGACCTGACCGTCGCGCACCTGCACCGTTGTTGCGGTGGCCGGTGGATGGAGCGCCGCACCACCCTTGACGTGATCGCCCGCGGCGGAGCCGAACTGGCCGTGCGCGGCGATGCCGGCTTCCCATTCGGGCGTGCCGGGAACGTGAGCGCCTGCGGCCGGTTCCAGCAGCAGCGCCAACCAGTGGCTTCCGTCCAGCGGCTTCTCCGGCTGGTTCCATATGACCGTCGGCCACACCTCGACGGCGCCGTGTCTGGCGGCCGGGATGTCGCGCGCCAGCGCGAGTGCCTCGTCGAGATTGTCGGCCTCGAACACGTAGTAGCCGCCCGCGACTTCGGCGGACTCGGCGAACGGGCCGTCGGTGACGGTCGGGGCGTCGGGTCCGTCGCTGATCCGGGCCCCGGTCGCCGACGGCGTCAGCGCGTCGCCGGCACGGATCGCCGACCCGGCGCGGGCGTGGAAGTTCTCGTACGCCGTCATCTCCTCGGCGCCCTCGTCGGGCGTGAGGTTCCGCTCGGGGCTGAGCAGCAGTGCGAAGTAATGCATAGTGGTGACCTCCGGTAGCGAGCAGAACCCTGTGTTCCACTCTCTACCTGTCCGACGAACGGCGCGGCCGCAATCCGACACTGCTCGCGAGGGTTTCGCGGAGAGGGAGCTACGCGCCAGGCTTCAGGTAGGTGACCAGGCTGACGTCGATGCTCTCGTCGATGAAGTAACGCTGGCACCCACGCAGGTACTTCATGTAGCGCTCGTAGACCTCTTCGGACTGGATCGCGATGGCCTTGTCCTTGTTGGCTTCCAGCGTGTCAGCCCAGATGCCCAGGGTCTTGACGTAATGCGGGCGCAGCGAAATCGCCTCGGGCACCACGAATCCGGCCTTCTCGCCGTGCTCCACCATCATCTTGGTGGTCGGGATCCGGCCACCGGGGAAGATCTCGGTGATGATGAATTTGACGAAGCGGGCCAACTCGAACGTCAACTTCTTGCCGCGCGCCTGCAGGTCGTAGGGGTGGTAGCCGACGCTGCTCTGGATGGTCATCCGGCCGTCGTCGGGCAGGATGTTGAAACAGTTCTTGAAGAAGTCGTCGTAGCGCTCGAAGCCGAAGTGCTCGAACGCCTCGATCGACACGATCCGGTCACCGGGCTCGCTGAATTCTTCCCAGCCATGCAGCAGCACCCGGTGTGACCGGGTGGTGTCGACCTGGTCCAGCAACTGGGTGGTGTACGCCTGCTGGTTCTTGGACAGCGTCAGGCCGATGACGTTGACGTCGTACTTCTCCAGCGCCCGCTTCATCGGGGCACCCCAGCCGCAGCCGATGTCGAGCAGCGTCATGCCGGGCTTGAGGTCGAGCTTGTCGAGATTGAGGTCGATCTTGGCAATCTGGGCCTCTTCGAGCGTCAGATCCTCCGGCTCGAAGTAGGCGCAGCTGTAGGTCCTGGTCGGATCCTGGAACAGGCCGAAGAATTCGTCCGACAGGTCGTAGTGCGCCTGGATGTCCTCGAAATGGGGCCGCAACGTGGGGGTCGAGCTGGATGAATTATCCGACATGTCTCTTGCTTGGCCTTCCTCGTGATGCGTCTATGAAGTTCATCACGTTCTGGTCTTAATGAGACCGCACCCTACCGGGTGGGGGTTTTCTGACACGCGTTCGTATCACGTGTCGTCGCTCTGCGTCAGCCTGTCTGCCCAAGCTGCCTTACCGCTATGGCGTGCTATTTCTCCAGCGTGAACTGGCAGACGTCGACCTGCCGCTTGCGGAACATGTCCGCGCAGCCGGTCAGATACTTCATGTAGCGGTCGTAGACCTCTTGCGACTGGATCTCGATTGCCTCGTTTTTGTGGGCCTCCAACGCCGCGGCCCAGATGTCCAGGGTCTTCGCGTAGTGCGGCTGCAGCGACTGGACCCGGGTGACTTCGAACCCGCCTTCGGTGGCGCGCTCCTCGACCATCGGGAGGGACGGCAGCCGACCCCCGGGGAAGATCTCGGTCATGATGAACTTCACGAACCTGGCCAGCTCGAAGGTCAGTGGGATGCCGAGTTCCTGCGCGTGCGCGGGGTTCATTCCGATAATGCTGTGCAGCAACATCACTCCGTCGGCGGGCATCGCGTCGTAGGCCATCTTGAAGAAGTCCTTATAGCGATCGTGGCCGAAGTGCTCGAACGCGCCGATGCTGACGATGCGGTCGACGGGCTCGTCGAACTGCTCCCAACCCTCGAGCAGGACGCGCTTGGTGCGGGGGCTATTCGACTCGTCGAACAGCTTCTCGACGTGCGCGGCCTGGTTCTTGCTCAGTGTCAGGCCGACGACGTTGACGTCGTAGCGCTCCAGTGCGCGGGTCATGGTGGCGCCCCAGCCGCAGCCGACGTCGAGCAGCGTCATTCCGGGCTGCAGACCAAGCTTTCCCAGCGCCAGGTCGATCTTGGCGATCTGGGCTTCCTCGAGCGTCATGTCATCGCGCTCGAAGTACGCGCAGCTGTAGGTCTGGGTGGGATCCAGGAAGAGCCGGAAGAAGTCGTCGGACAGGTCGTAATGTGACTGAACGTCTTCGAAATGCGGCACGAGCTTAGCCATAGGACAGGACCATCTTTCAGTTCTGAGCAGAGGTATTCACGACGTTGCCCGAAACGCACCACGCGTTCTACCCCGATGCATTCGTGACGAATGCTAGCCGATCAGCACTGGCCAGCCGAATTTAGAACTCATCGTCGCTGGTCAGAGGCCTCGGCGAAAGTGTTCTTCAGCTCTGAAACCACCTGGTCCCACAGCTCCTCGGGCAACTCGTGGCCCATCCCGTCCAACAGCACCAGTCGGGCGCGGGGGATGGCCGACGCGATGGCCCGCCCGCCGGCCGGACGCATCAGTTTGTCGGCCAGACCGTGGATGACCACGGTCGGCGCGGTGATCTGCTTGTCGTAGTCGTCCAGGCTGCCGCTGGCCAGGATGGCGTCGAACTGCCGGGCTATCCCCTCGGGGTAGTAGCACCGGTCGTAGGCCTCCTCGGCGTCGGCGCGCAGCAGCGCCGCGGGCGCCGGGTACGCGGGGCTGCCGATCACGCGACGGGCCCTGACGGCCTCGTCCACAATCCGTTCCCTCGGCGATCCCGCGGGCGGACTCTTCACGACGGCGAGTAGTGCGCGCGGGGCTGGCGGGGGCAGCAGCCGCCGGTTGTTGCTCGAGAAGAAGATGCCCAACCCCGCTGTGCGGTCCGCATGCCGGGCGGCGAACACCTGCGCGATCATGCCGCCCATCGACGCGCCGACGATGTGCGCGCGCGAGATGTCGAGGTGGTCCAGCAGCGCCGCGGCGTCGTCGGCCATGTCCTCGAGCGTGTAATGGGCGACGCCCTTGCCGCCGACCAGGAAGGAGCGGGCCAGTTTCGGCAGCATCGAGCCGACCGCCCGGACGCCGTCGAGCTTGGTGGACAGGCCCGCGTCGCGGTTGTCGTAGCGGATGACGCGGTATCCCTGCGCGACGAGCTTTTCGCAGAAACCCTTGCGCCACAGCAGCAGTTGCGCGCCCAGGCCCATGATGAGCAGGATCGCCGGGTCGTTCGGGTCGCCCATGTCCTCGTAGTAGAGCTCGAGGTCGCCCGACGGCGCCGTGCCGGTCCTTATATCCATAGGTGCCTAGACCTCCAGCTCATCCTTGTGCTCGCGACTCACCTCGACCATGAAGTTAGCGAAGTACCCAGTCAGCTGCGGGTCAGACATCATCTGCCACTTTGGCGCCAGCAGCTTCATTTACAGCTCCACATAGAGGAACTGCTTGAAGATCAGCACGAGCTCCCGGGGCAGCTTGACGTAGTAGGCGTCGGACAGCGTGGAGAGCTGCTTGCCGATTTCGGCGT
>JAOPWF010000841.1 GCA_025965815.1 Mycobacterium sp. | reverse complement strand
CTCGACCACCGATCACGAGTACACCGTCGACGGCGACGAGGTGCACGCGGCGTACAACGTCGTGACCAGGATGGCGTTGGGCGGGCGACGGATCTCGGCGCGGGTCGACGAAACGTTCCTGATTCCGGCCTCGGACGGCAAGATCCACCACATCAAGGTGCGATTCCACCCGTTCGTCAAGCGCTGACGACTAGATCCGCTCGATGATCGTGCCGGTCGACAGCGCGCCGCCGGCGCACATTGTGATCAGCGCGGTCGTCTGATCGGTGCGCTCCAACTCGTGCAACGCGGTGGTGATCAGCCTGCTGCCGGTGCTGCCCACCGGGTGACCAAGCGCGATCGCTCCGCCGTTGACGTTGACACGGGCCATGTCGGGCTTGTGCACGGCGGCCCAGGACAGCACCACCGAGGCGAATGCTTCGTTGATCTCGACGACGTCGATGTCGCCGATCTTCATCCCGGCCCGCTCGAGCACCCGGGTGGTGGACTGTACCGGTCCGTCGAGGTGGTAGTAGGGCTCCGCGCCCACGAGCGCCTGGCTGACGATGCGGGCCCGCGGCTTCAGGCCAAGGGCCTTCGCCTTGTCCTCGTCCATCAGCAACACGGCGGCAGCGCCGTCGGAAATCTGCGACGAGGTTCCCGCGGTGTGGATGCCGCCTTCCAGCACGGCCTTCAGTCCACTCAGTGACTCCAGTGTGGTGTCACGCAGGCCCTGATCGCGGCCGACGGTCTGGCGCTGACCGGTCGGTGTGCGTTGCTCGTCGAGCACGGGCGCCTCGATCGGGCTGACTTCGCGGTCGAACCGGCCCTCGTCCCACGCCTGCTTTGCGCGCTGTTGCGACTGCAGGCCGAACGCGTCGACATCGGCGCGGGTGATGCCCCGTCGCTTGGCGATCCGTTCCGCCGCCTCGAACTGGTTGGGCATGTCGATGTCCCACGACTCCGCTCGCAGGATCCCGCGGTCCGGGCCTGCGTTCGCACCCAGCTCCACCCGGCTCATCGCCTCGATGCCGCACGCGATACCGATGTCGATGGCACCCGTCGCGATCAATCCGGCCACCAGGTGATTGGCCTGCTGTGCGCTGCCGCACTGGCAGTCGATCGTCGTGGCGCCGACCTCTTCTGGCAAACCCGCCGTCAGCCACGCCACCCGGGTGATGTTGTTCGACTGCTCGCCGAACTGGGTGACGCAGCCGCCGATGACCTGCTCGACGTCGCCGCCGTCGATGCCGGCTTTCTCCACCAATGCCTTCTGCACCGCCCCGAGAAGCTCGGTCGCGTGCAGCCCCGACAACCATCCATTGCGCTTACCGATCGGGCTCCGGGTGGCCTCGACGATGACAGGATTACCCATACGGTCAGGCTAGAACACGTTTCATTACTCTGACAAGCGAGGATGCGACACTGCCTTTTGTCTGCGAAGAAGGCATGTTTTACTGGCACTAGAGAACGTCATATTGAGGAGTGCAACCATGCCAACCCCCAATCTTCCCCAAGGGTTCGACTTCACCGACCCCGACATCTACTGCGAACGGCTTCCGGTCGAAGAGTTCGCGGAGTTGCGCAAGACGGCCCCGATCTGGTGGAACGAGCAGCCTATCGGTAAGGGCGGCTTCAATGACGGCGGCTTCTGGGTGGTCAGCAAGCACAAAGACGTCAAAGAGGTGTCGCTTCGCAGCGACGTTTTCTCGAGCCTGCAAAACACCGCGCTGCCGCGCTTCAAGGACGACATGAAGCGTGAAGACATCGACCTGCAACGGTTCGTCATGCTCAACATGGACGCCCCGCACCACACCCGGCTGCGCAAGATCATCTCCCGCGGCTTCACCCCGCGGGCCATCAACCGGCTGCGCGACGAGCTCGACGAGCGGGCGCAGAACATCGCCAAGGCCGCCGCCGCGGAGGGCACCGGCGACTTCGTCGAACAGGTCTCCGCGGAGCTGCCGCTGCAGGCCATCGCCGGCCTGCTCGGCGTGCCGCAGGATGACCGCAAGAAGCTGTTCGACTGGTCCAACGAGATGACGGGCGACGAGGACCCGGAGTTTGCCCACATCGACGCCAAGGCGTCGTCGGTCGGGCTACTCACCTACGCCATGCAGATGGCCGAGCTGAAGGCACGTGAGCCCGGACAGGACATCGTCACCACGCTGATCGAGGCCGACATCGACGGCCAGAAGCTCTCCGACGACGAATTCGGCTTCTTCGTCATCATGCTGGCCGTGGCCGGCAACGAGACCACCCGCAACTCCATCACCCAGGGGATGATGGCGTTCACCGAATTCCCCGACCAATGGGAGCTGTTCAAGAAGGAGCGGCCGGAGACCGCGGCCGACGAGATCGTCCGCTGGGCCACCCCGGTCACCTCGTTCCAGCGCACCGCGCTGGAGGACACCGAACTCGGCGGCGTGCAGGTCAAGAAGGGCCAGCGAGTCGTCATGATGTACCGCTCGGCCAACTTCGACGAGGAAGTCTTCGAGGACCCGTTCGCGTTCGACATCATGCGTAACCCCAACCCGCACGTCGGATTTGGTGGCACCGGAGCGCACTACTGTATCGGCGCCAACCTGGCCAAGATGACGATCAACCTGATGTTCTCCGCGATCGCCGACCACATGCCCGATCTCGCTTCGGTTAGTGCACCCGAGCGGCTACGGTCGGGATGGCTCAACGGGATCAAGCACTGGCAGGTCGACTATCAGGGTGGCTCGGCCGGTCAGTGCCCGGTTGCGAACTAGACCGCAAAGAATCAAGGAGGATTCGGGTGGATTTCAGTCCCGACCCGGCGCAGCAGGCTGTAGCCGACGTGGTCACGTCGGTACTAGACCGCGATAACAGCTGGACGGCGCTCGCCGACGGCGGCGTCACCTCGCTGCCCGTTCCCGAACGCCTCGGCGGCGACGGCGTCGGCCTGCCCGAGACGGCCACCGCGCTCACCGAGATCGGTCGCCACGGCGCGATCACCCCGGCGCTGGCCACCCTCGGCCTTGCGGTGGTCCCCCTGCTGGACCTGGCCAGTGACGAGCAGCAGGACCGCTACCTCGCCGGCGTGCCCGCCGGGACGGTGCTCACCGCGGCGCTCAACGAACCGGGTGCCGCCCTGCCGGACCGTCCCGCGACGACCGTCGTCAACAACCGGCTGAACGGCACCAAGGTCGGCGTTGCGTATGCGGAGCAAGCGGATTGGATGATCGTGACCGCCGACAGCGCCGTCGTCGTGGTCTCGCCCAAGGCCCAGGGCGTCCGGCTGGTCAAGACGCCGACGGCTAACGGGTCCGACGAGTACGCGGTCACCTTCTCGGACGTCGCGGTGAATGACGCCGACGTGCTTGCCGGGGCGGGGGCGCACCGGGTCAATCAGCTGGCGTTGGCGATGACGGGCGCGTTCGCCGCCGGGCTGGTCGCCGGGGCGCTGCGGCTGACGGCCGACTACGTGGCCAACCGCCACCAGTTCGGCAAGCCGTTGTCGACGTTCCAGACGGTCGCCGCCCAACTGGCCGAGGTCTACATCGCTTCGCGCACCATCGATCTGGCCTCGACGTCGGTGATCTGGCGGCTCGACGAGGGTCGCGATGCCGACGACGACCTTGACGTACTGGGCTACTGGGTGACTTCACAGGCCGCGCCGGTGATGCAGCTGTGCCATCACCTGCATGGAGGCATGGGCGTCGACATCACCTACCCGATGACCCGGTACTACTCCTCGATCAAGGACCTGACCCGCTTGTTGGGCGGGCCGTCGCATCGTCTCGACCTGGTGGGAGCACAATGTTCGTCGACCTGACCCCCGAGCAGCGGGCGCTGCAAGCCGAACTGCGCCAGTACTTTTCCAGCCTCATCAGTCCCGAAGAGGCGCAGGAGATGCAGACCGACCGGCACGGCAAGGCCTACCGGGCGGTGATCCGCCGAATGGGCAGTGACGGCAAGCTCGGCGTCGGCTGGCCGAAGGAGTACGGCGGCCACGGCTTCGGTCCGGTGGAGCAGCAGATCTTCGTCAACGAAGCGGCCCGCGCCGATGTGCCGTTGCCCGCCGTCACGCTGCAGACGGTCGGCCCCACCCTGCAGGTCTACGGCACCGAGGCCCAGAAGCAGAAGTTCCTCCCGTCGATCCTGGCGGGCGAGGTGCATTTCGCGATCGGATACACCGAGCCCGACGCGGGCACGGACCTGGCTTCGCTACGTACCACTGCCATCCGCCAGGGCGACGAGTACATCGTCAACGGCCAGAAGATCTTCACGACCGGCGGCCACGACGCCGACTACGTCTGGCTGGCTTGCCGTACCGATCCCGAAGCGGTGAAGCACAGGGGCATTTCGATCCTGATCGTCGATACGAAGGATCCGGGCTACTCGTGGACACCGATCATCACCAGCGATGGCGCCCACCACACCAACGCGACCTACTTCAGCGACGTCCGGGTGCCGGTCGACATGCTGGTCGGCGAGGAGAACGCCGGCTGGCGGCTGATCACCACCCAGTTGAACCATGAGCGCGTGATGCTCGGACCGGCAGGCCGGGTGGCCGGCATCTACGACCGGGTGCACGCGTGGGCGTCCAAGCCCGGCGGCGACGGGGTGACGCCGATCGACCACGCCGATGTGCGTCGCGCGCTGGGTGAGATTCACGCCATGTGGCGGATCAACGAACTGCTGAACTGGCAGGTCGCGGCGGCCGGTGAGACCATCGACGTCGCCGACGCAGCAGCCACCAAGGTCTTTTCCACCGAACGGATTCAGGCGGTCGGCCGGCTGGCGGAGGAGATCGTCGGGAAGTACGGAAACCCCGCCGAACCCGACACGGCTGAACTCCTGTACTGGCTCGACCAGCAGACCAAGCGCAACCTGGTCATCACCTTCGGCGGCGGGGTCAACGAGGTGATGCGCGAGATGATTGCGGCGTCGGGTCTGAAGGTGCCGAGGGTTCCACGTTGAATGGCGATGAGCGCTTGCGCGAAGAGCGGACGATGACAGACATCCAAGACGCCGTCGCGCAGGTCCAGGCGGCGGGGCGTAGCAAGCCCCGCGTCGGGCGCGATCCGGTGAACCAGCCGATGATCAACAACTGGACCGAGGCGATCGGCGACCGCAACCCGATCTACGCCGACGAGTCGGCGGCCCGCGCCGCCGGCCATCCGGGGCTCGTCGCCCCGCCGGCGATGATCCAGGTGTGGACGATGATGGGTCTTGGCGGTGTGCGCGCGGACGACGACCCGCTTACCCGGATCATCGAATTGTTCGACAAGGCAGGCTATATCGGTGTGGTCGCCACCAACTGTGAGCAGACCTATCACCGCTATCTGCGTCCTGGTGAAGAAGTGAGCGTCAGCGCAGAACTGACAGATGTGATCGGGCCCAAGCAGACGGCACTGGGCGAAGGCTATTTCATCAATCAGCACATCACCTGGCAGGTCGGCGACGAGGACGTCGCCGAGATGAACTGGC
>JAOPWF010000445.1 GCA_025965815.1 Mycobacterium sp. | reverse complement strand
GCGCCGCCGGTGACCAGGGCGGTACGTCCGACGAGTTCCGTCATGCGACGACGGCCTTCGTTGACTCCCCACTGGCAACAGCTTCGGCGTCGGCGAGGTCGACAGCCGCCAGATCAATGCCCTTGGTCTCGCGGGCGAACAGGACCGCGATGACGGTGACCGCGCAGGCCGCGGCCAGATACACCGCAATCGGCACCGAGGACTTGTAGACGTCGAGCAGGCGCACCGCGATGATGGGCGCCAGCGATCCGGCAAAGATCGAAGTGACCTGATAGCCAAGGGACACACCGGAATACCGCATCCGGGTGGGGAACATCTCCGCCATGATCGCCGGTTGTGGGGCGTACATGAATGCGTGGAACACCAGGCCGATGATGATGGCGGACATGACGACCAGGTTGTGCCCGCTGTTCATCATCGGGAACGCGAAGAATCCCCAGGTGGCCCCGGTGACCGCGCCGACGAGATACACCGGGCGCCGCCCGTAACGGTCGGACAGCCGCCCGACCAGCGGGATGACGGCGAAGTGCACCGCATGTGCGGCCAGTAGCCACCACAGGATCGTGCTCGTGTTCGCATGAACCTCGACCTTGAGGTAGGTGATGGAGAAGGTGACCACCAGGTAGTACATGACGTTCTCGCCGAATCGCAGACCCATCGCGGTAAAGACGCCCCGCGGGTAGCGCTTCAGCACCTCGATGACGCTGAACGAGGTGGCCTTGATCTTCTCGGCCTCCTGCTGAGCCGCCACGAAGATCGGCGCGTCGGTGACCTTGGTCCGGATGTAGTAGCCGACCAGCACCACCACCGCCGACAACCAGAACGCGACCCGCCATCCCCACGACAGGAACGCGGCATCCGACAGTGTCGCGGTCAGCCCCAGCAGCACCACCGTGGCCAGCATGTTCCCGACGGGCACGCCGGCCTGCGGCCAGCTGGCCCAGAATCCGCGGCTGCGGGCAGGGCTGTGCTCGGCCACCAACAGCACCGCGCCACCCCACTCGCCACCGACGGCGAAACCCTGGATGAATCGCAGCATGACCAGTAACGCCGGTGCCCAGTAACCGATCTGCGCGAACGTCGGCAGACACCCCATCAGGAACGTGGCGGCGCCCACCAGCAGCAGAGAAAACTGGAGCAGTTTCTTACGCCCATATTTGTCACCGAAATGCCCGAACACGATGCCACCCAGCGGGCGTGCGGCGAACCCGACCGCATACGTCACGAACGCCGCGAGAATCGCATCGAGCTCGCTGGTGCCGGAGCTGAAGAACACCTTGCTGAACACCAGCGTGGCCGCGGTCCCGTAGAGGAAGAACTCGTACCACTCCACTACCGTGCCGGCCATCGAGGCGACCACAACTCTTTTGAGTCCGGTCGGGAGGGACCCGCCGCCCGTGGGGTGCGACGCATTACGCATGATCATCGGACGCTCCTTCATGACACGGGGCATATTGAGGTTCGAAGTGTGACAGCCCCCACATGTCCACTGAGTATTCATGCAGGTAGTTGCGCCCACAATGACCAGATCTGCAGGAGCTATCTGCAAGGATGCAGAAATGACCTCGGCACAGTCCGGCCGCCACGCGCCCAGCGCCGATGACCTGCTGGTACTGCTGGCCGTCGGCCGATCCGGCCGTTATGTGACCGCCGCGGAGCAACTGGGCATCAACCACACCACCATCTCGCGCCGCATTGCCGCGCTTGAGGTGTCGATCGGGGGCCGCGTGCTGGCCCGGGTGGCCGGTGGTTGGGAACTGACCGACCTCGGACGGGAGGCGCTGTCGGCGGCCGAGGCGATCGAATCGGCCGTCGGCTCGCTGACTGCCGATTCGGGTGGCTTGCGTGCGCTGGAAGGCGTCGTCCGCATCTCGGCGACGGATGGTTTCAGCGCGTACATCGCAGCTCCGGCGGCCGCCCAGGTGCAGCGGCGGCATCCGAAGGTGGCCGTCGAAATCGTCGCCACCACCCGGCGGGCATCCCAGCAGCGTTCGGGTCTCGATGTCGAGGTGGTGGTGGGCGAGCCCCAGGTCCATCGCGCCGAGGCGATCCGGCTGGGTGACTACCGGCTGGGCGTCTACGGTTCCCGTGATTACCTGGCCGAACACGGCACGCCGCTGACCATCGAAGACCTGGCGCGTCATCCGCTCGTCTACTTCATCGACTACATGCTGCAGGTCGACGACTTGGATCTGGCGAGGAGTTTCGCGCCCGCCATGCGCGAATCCGTGTCATCGACGAATGTGTTCGTGCACGTGGAGGCGACCCGCGCGGCCGCCGGCCTCGGCTTGCTGCCCTGTTTCATGGCCGACCGCCACGACGATCTGGTCCGCGTCCTCCCCGACGCCGTGGCCATCCAGTTGACGTACTGGCTCGTCGCCCGCGCGGAGACGCTGCGCCGACCTGAGGTGGCGGCCGTAGTGGGCGAGATCCGGCACCGCATGCACGAACAGCACGACGTCCTCCTGGGTGTGCGCTCGCGCGACACCGCGATCGCCAACGGCTGAGCCGAACCCTTGCACCGGCCGGCCCGATACTGGTGCAGTCGAGGCCATGCCGTTCTTTGACGCCGACGAAGGACGGGTTTACTACCGGCACTGGGCAGACCTGGGGCCGGGGATCGCTTCGGCTCGGAGCTGCCGAAGTTGACCGTGTCGACGCTGGCCGTGCACGGCGGAGCCGACCCAATCGCCCCGGTGAGCGCGGTGCGGCCATGGGCCGAGCGGCTGTCGGCGTTGCACGAGTTCCCAGGGGCGCGCCACCACATCCTCAATGAGACGGTGCACTGTGAGGTGGCCTCGGCGATCGTGGAATTCGTCACCGCGCACCCGTAGCTCAAGTAGTCCGCTGCCTGACGGGCTGGCCGCGGTGGTGGTCGTTATAGGGTCCTAGCCATGTCTGTCATCGGGAAGGCGGCGATCGCTGCCGCGGGCGCCATCATGTCGACGATGTTTCTGGCCGCTCCCGCAAGCGCCGACCCGGCCACCAATCCGTGCGAACTCGCCGTCACGTTCCTGTGCAGGTTCATGCCGATCGCGCCCGAACTCGACCACAACATCGATCTCACGCAGGATTCCGCTGTGATCAACGGCGAGCAACTCCCACAGGCACCGGGCGAGGACTCCGGGTTACCTGCTGCACCGCCGATGCCCATCTGCATCAACGGCTGCTACTAGCCGCTACAGCCAGGTGTCGGGGGTGGTGGCGGTCAGGAACGCCTCCAGGTCGTCGCGCCACTGCGCCGGGGTCGTCTTGTCGGGCTCGATGCCGGTGTACTCGCCGCGGTAGAATAGCAGCGGCCTTGGCTTCTTCTTGGGCACTTCGGACAACGAGTGCACCGCGCCGAAGACGACGAAATGATCCCCGCCGTCGTGCACCGAGGCCACCGTGCAGTCGATGTGCGCCAGTGTGCCGTCGATGACGGGTGAGCCGAGTTCCGAGGGGCTCCAGTCGATTCCGGCGAACTTGTCGGGCTCCCTGGAGCCGAAGCGGGCCGAGACGTCCTTCTGCTTCTCATGCAGCACGTTGACGCAGAACCGTCCGCTGGCCTCGATGGCCTGCCAGGACCGCGACACCTTGGTAGGGCAGAACAACACCAACGGCGGGTCCAGCGACAACGCCGCGAAGGACTGACACGCGAAACCGGCTGGGCCGTCGTCGTGCATGGTCGTGATCACGGTGATACCGGTGCAGAACTGTCCGAGCACATGCCGGAAGGTGTCGGGGTCGATCGGCTCGGCCGACACGGCTTACTGCTGCCCGTGGGCGCCGACCGAGAAGTCGTGACCCCACAGGCTGACCGCCGTGCTTTCCCGGGCAATCCACTTCTCGTCGTCGACCCGACGTCCCTCGCAACCGAATTCGACGTCGAAGCTACCCGGCGTCCGCATGTAGAACGACAGCATCAGGTCGTTGACGTGCCGGCCGAGTGTCGCCGACATCGGAACCTTGCGCCGCAGCGCCCGGTCCAGGCAGAGTCCGACATCGTCGGTCTCCTCGACTTCCACCATCAGGTGCACGATGCCGCTGGGTGTCGGCATCGGCATGAACGCCAGGCTGTGGTGGCGGGAGTTGCAGCCGAAGAACCGCAGCCACGCCGGCGCCCCGTGCGCGGGCCGGCCCACCAACTGCGGCGGCAGGCGCATCGAGTCACGCAGCTTGAACCCGAGCACGTCGCGGTAGAAGTGCAGGGCTTCGGCGTCATCCTTGGTCGACAGCACCACGTGTCCGAGGCCCTGTTCGCCGGTGACGAACCTGTGCCCGTAGGGGCTCACCACCCGCCGATGCTCCAGCGCCGCGCCGTGGAAGACCTCCAGGGTGTTGCCGGACGGGTCCTGGAACCGGATCATCTGGTCAACGCGACGGTCGGCCAACTCCGCCTGAGTGGCCTCCTTGTACGGCGTGCCCTCGAGGTCGAGCCGGTCCCGAATCTCTTGCAGCCCAGCTGCATTGGCGCATTCCCAGCCGGACTCGCTGAGCCGGTCGTGATTACCGGGCACGATCACCAGCCGGGCCGGGAAATCGTCCATGCGCAGGTACAGCGCGCCGTCCACGTTGCCCTTGCCCTCGACCATCCCGAGCACCTTCAGGCCGTACTCGCGCCAGGCCCCCATATCGGTGGCCTCGATGCGCAGATATCCCAGCGATTCGATGCTCATCGCGCACCTCCGAGGAAATCGATCGTCAGCTTGTTGAACTCGTCGAACTTCTCCAACTGCGCCCAGTGTCCGCACTGCCCGAAGACGTGCAGTTGCACCCGAGGGATGGTCTTCAACGCCACCAGCGCGCCGTCCAGCGGATTGACCCGGTCTTCGCGGCCCCAGATCAGCAGTACCCGCTGGCGCAGCTTGTACACCTCGCGCCACATCATGCCGAGCTCAAAGTCGGCGCCGGAGAACGACTTCCCCATCGCCTTCGTCGCCGCCAGGGATTCCGGCGTGCTGGCGATGGCGAAGCGTTCGTCGATCAGTTCCGGCGTGATCAGCTTCTGGTCGAAGACCATGATCCGCAGGAAGGCCTCCATGTTCTCCCGGGTGGGAGCGAAGGCGAACTTGCCGAGCAGCTTGACACCCTCGGTGGGGTCGGGCGAGAACAGGTTGACGCTGAGCCCGCCGGGGCCCATCAGCACCAACCGGCCGGCGCGGGCAGGGTTGTCGAGCGCAAACCGGACCGCCGTTCCGCCTCCGAGCGAATTGCCGACCAGTTCGGCGCGTTCGATACCCAGGTGGTCGAAGAGGTTGAGCAGGGCGGTGGAGCTGTAGCGGCTGTACTGCTCGTGCTCGGTGTGCTTGTCGGAGTGGCCGTAGCCGGGCTGATCCACCGCCAGCACATGGAAGTGCTCGGCCAGCACCGGAATGTTGCGCCCGAAGTTCGACCAACTGGACGCGCCGGGACCGCCCCCGTGCAACAGCACGACGGTCTGGTCGTTGCCGACGCCCGCCTCGTGATAGTGCAGGCGCATGTCGTCCCGCACCTGCGCGTAGCGGGATGTCGATTCGAAGGTCAGTTCCGACTGGGAGTCGGCCTCAGAGATGAAAGCTGTCATCGGCTCACACCATGGTGTCGCCGGGCGGCAACCCGAACTCGTGGTTCCCGAACATCACGTATGCGCGTTCCGGATCGTTCGCGGCATGCACCCGGCCGGCGTGCGCGTCCCGCCAGAACCGCTGGATCGGCGCGTCGTTCGCCAGCGCGGTGGCACCGGAGCTCTCGAAGAGCCGGTCCACCGACGCAATCGCACGCCCGGTCGCCCGCACCTGGTCGCGTCGGGCCCGCGCCCGCAGCTCGAACGGGATCTCCTCGCCCGCAGACAGCAGCGCGTACTCGTCACCGACATTGCCGATCAACTGACGCCACGCGGCATCGATGTCGCTGGCGGCCTCCGCGATGCGGACCTTGGCGAACGGATCGTCCTTGGCCTTCTCGCCGGCGAACGCGGCGCGCACCCGCTTGCCCTGATGCTCGACGTGCGCGTCGTAGGCGCCGTAGGCCATTCCGACGATCGGCGCCGAGATCGTGGTGGGGTGCATCGTGCCCCACGGCATCTTGTAGACCGGCGCCGTGTTGGTCTGCAGGCCGCCCGCGGTGTGGTCGTTCATCGACTTGTACGACAGGAACCGGTGCCGAGGAACGAAGACATCCTTGGCGGTGACGAGGTTGCTGCCGGTCCCCCGCAGTCCGACGACATGCCACACGTCGTCGATGGTGTAGTCGCTGCGCGGGAGAAGGAAGCTACCGAAATCGACCGGCCGGCCGTCCTTGATGACGGGGCCGCCGAGGAACGCCCAAGTGGCGTGATCGCATCCCGATGACCAGTTCCAGGCACCGTTCACCAGGTAGCCACCGTCGACGACGGTGCCCGCACCCATCGGGGCGTACGACGACGACACCCGGACGGTCGGATCGTCGCCCCAGACCTCTTCCTGAGTCTGCTGGTCGAACAGCGCGAGATGCCAGTTGTGCACGCCGATGATCGACGACACCCAGCCGGTGGAACCGCAGGCGCTGGCCAGCCGCCGGACCGCCTCGTAGAACAGCGTCGGATCGGCCTGCAGCCCACCCCACTGCTCGGGCTGCAGCAGCTTGAAGAAGCCGATGGCGTCGAGCGCCTTCACCGTCTCATCGGGCAGCCTGCGCAGATCCTCCGTCGCCTGGGCGCGCTCCCGCAGCTGCGGGAGCAGATCATCGACGCCCGCTAGGACGGACTGCGCGTCACGCTGTTGAATGGACGTCACTGCTTGCCTCCTGGGAGTGCGGGCTTAGACAGAGACTAGAACACGTTACGATTTGTGTCGAGGAGCGCGATCCTGCAACGGGTAGACCTGCGGAAGTCCATTTCTGTAACCTGTTCTAGTTATGACGCTCGAGAGGGGTGCACGGTCGTGACGGACGAGCCGCTCGGCAGCCACGTCCTGGAGTTGCAGGTGGCGGATGTCATCGAGGAGACCGCCGACGCGCGATCGATCGTGTTCAAGGTCCCCGACGGCCCAAACGATCCAGAGATCCCGGCGGGGCGGCTGCGCTACGCGCCGGGCCAGTTCCTCACGCTGCGCATCCCCAGTGAACGCACCGGATCGGTGGCCCGCTGCTACTCGCTGTGCTCCTCACCGTTCACCGACGACGCCCTCACCGTCACCGTCAAGCGCACCGTCGACGGCTACGGCTCCAACTGGCTGTGCGACCACGCCCACCCCGGCATGAAGCTGCACGTGCTGGCACCGTCGGGCACCTTCGTGCCGAAGACCCTGGACACCGACTTCCTGCTGCTGGCCGCGGGTAGCGGCATCACCCCGATGATGGCCATCTGCAAGTCGGCACTCGTCGAGGGGAGCGGGCGGGTGGTGCTGGTCTACGCCAACCGCGACGAGAACTCGGTCATCTTCGGCGGTGCCCTGCGCGAGCTGGCCGCCAAATATCCCGACCGGCTGACCGTCGTGCACTGGCTCGAGTCTGTCCAGGGTTTGCCGAGCGCGGCGGCGCTGGCCGCGCTGGCCGCGCCGTTCGCGAAGCACGACGCCTACATCTGCGGGCCCGGCGCGTTCATGGCGGCCGCCGAGGACGCGCTGAAGAGCGCGGGCGTGCCACCACAGCGCGTGCACATCGAGGTCTTCCGCTCCCTGGACACCGACCCGTTCGCCGCGGTCGTCATCGAGGAGGACGACAACGACCAGCCGCCGGCCACCGCGATCGTCCACCTCGACGGAGAGACCCACCAGGTGAGCTGGCCGCGCAACGCCAAGCTGCTCGACGTCCTGCTGGACAAGGGACTCGACGCCCCGTTCTCCTGCCGCGAAGGTCACTGCGGCGCGTGCGCGGTGCTCAAGCGCAGCGGCGAGGTCGAGATGGAAGTCAACGACGTGCTCGAGCAGGCCGACCTCGACGAAGGCCTGATCCTGGGCTGCCAGGCCAGGCCGAAGTCGGATTCGGTCGAAGTGACATACGACGAATAGCGACCCGCTACCTTTTGCTGAGGTCGGTGCGCCGGTGATGGGAGCACGAATGAAGCGGTTGGCGAGCGTTCTCGCGATGGTCTCGGCGGCATGGCTGACGGTCGCCCTCGTCGCGCCTGCGGTGTCGTCAGCCGCGTCGAACACCGGCAACTCGTCGTTTCCGATCGACCCCGTGACCCAACTCGAGTTCCACGTCCACCTGCAGTGCGCCCTCGCCACCGGCTGGTGTGACTTCGACACCGCGGCCAACCTGCGTACCCCCGACGGGGTGACCGGCTTTCCGCCCGGCCTGTGGGCGCGCCAGAGCACCACCCTGCGGTCGTCGGACCGGCTGAACTATCTGGAGCCACACATCAACGGCGGCTTCTTCACGAAGGTGTTCAAAGAGGGCGGCCCCGACGAGATCACCACGATCTACTTCGGGGAGGGCCCGTTGGACAAGTACACGATCAACGGCACCATCGATCCCACCGACTGGCGGACGGGGCAACTCAAGACCGACGCCGACGTCATCGTGTGCGCCAACATCCAGGTGGTGTACCCGGGCGTCAACATCACCTCGCCGAGCACCTGCGCGCAGACGAGGTTCAGCTAGCGCGGCAGCCCGAGCAGCCGTTCCCCGGCGAGGGTGAGCAGGATCTGCTCGGTGCCGCCGGCGATGGTCAGGCAGCGGGTGTTGAGGAAGTCGTGGACGGTCTCGCTGTCCACGACACCCGCACCGTCGGACAGGTCCATCCGCAACTCGGACAGCGCCTGCCGGTACCGCACACCGATGAGTTTGCGTGTGCTGGACTGCGCTCCGGGGTCTCCGCCGCCGACGGCCAGCTGCGCGATGCGCTGATCCAGCAGCGAGCCGAGCTGAGCGGAGACAATCAGCGCACCGAGCCGATTCTGCGTGGCGGCGTCGAATTCGAGATCGGCCACAGTGCGAAGCAGTTCTTCCATCGGATTGCCCAGTGCGGTGCCGGCTGCCATCGCGACGCGCTCGTTGGCCAGCGTGGTGCGCGCCAGCCGCCAGCCGTCGTTCACCTCACCGACCACCAGCTCGTCGGGGACGAAGACGTCGTCGAAGAAGACCTCGTTGAACAACTCGTCGCCGGTGATCTCCCGCAGCGGGCGGATCTCGAGGCCCGGTGAGCGCATGTCGACGAGGAAGTACGTGATGCCTTTATGTTTCGGAGCGTCCGGGT
>JAOPWF010000432.1 GCA_025965815.1 Mycobacterium sp. | reverse complement strand
TTGAACATCGCCAGAAACATCTCGTCTTTCGATCCGAAGTGGCGGTAGAAGGCGCGGGTGGATACGCCCGCTTCTTCTAGGATGGCCGCCACCGGTACCGGCCCTTCGTGCGGCGCCGACAGACAGGCGTAAGCGGCCTCGATGATGGTGCCCGGTTCGTCGGGGGCGATCGGCGATTCCGTTGGCACGATCGCAAATTCTAGGGACCGGCACGCCTGCGGGGCCGTGATTCGCCCAGCCCGCTTCTACTTCTTGGCGCCGGCAAGCCGTGAGAGGGAGCGTGATGGACGGTCCGCACGACCTGGGCGGCCAGATGAACTCCGGCACGGTCGTCGTCGAGCCGAACGAGCCCATGTTCCACGCGCGCTGGGAAGCCGCGGCGATGGTGCGGTTTCGGTGGTGACTTCGCCAGGGGGCCACGTTGTCGTCGTTCCGGCACACCGTGGAACGAATGGATCCAGCGCATTACCTCGCCTCGCCCTACTACGAGCACTGGCTGACAGCCGCCGCCACGATGGCCGTGGAGAGCGGAATCGTGAGCACAGCGGGGTTGGAGAAGCGAGCGCGGGGCGCCTTCCCGCTGGCGCGCCCGGTCCGGGTCGGGCCGCTCGACGACATCGGCACCGGCCCAACGAGATTCGCGGTGGGTTGCGGCACCACGGCGCCTTCCGCCTGCCGGACCTGGAGGCGCACGGCCGTGCGGGCCCGCAGGAGAGCCCATCGGCACAGACTGTTGGCCCACCGGTACGGGGCCGTAAAGGAACTCGGCATCGACGGGCCGGAAATAGAGCATCTGGTTGTCGTCGAGAACACCCCAACTCTGCACAACGTCGTGGCCTGCACGTTGTGCTCGTGCTACCCGTGGGCGCCGATGGACCCCGCGCTGCTGCGCACCCGGCCCGCTTCCGCGGCGCAGGGCTGAACGCGGGCGCAGCGGGATCACGCCGGATGGAAGACCGGCACCCGCCAGCCGTTCGCGATGTCCACGAAGTCCACCGTCAGCGGCATCCCGATGTACACCTGCCCGGGATCTACCCCGACGACGTTGGTTACCAACCTGGCCTCGGCGGCATCGGGCAGCGACACGACGGCGCCGACCAGAGTTATCTCCGGCCTGCCCGGAAAGCCGTGCACCACAGCGAAACTGAACACTTCGCCGCGGCCGGACAGCTCATGGTAGTCGCGGTTCTGGGATTGGCATTGCGGACAGAACGGCGTCGGCGGCATGCGAAAGTGCCCGCAGTCACCGCAGCGTAGCGCCACCAGCCGGCGCTCCTTGGCGGCCTGCCAGAACGGTTCGGTGATGGGATCGGTGACGATGTTGATCAACTCGGGCGGCAACGTGCCTGCCAGCTGCACCGGCGTGCTCATGCGGCCCGCCCCAGGATCAGCCCGGACACCGGCAGGGTCGCCGGACCCCCGGTCGCCAGCGCGAACCGTGCCCCCTCCACCTGGTTGATCGCCGTTCCGCGCATCTGTTCCACCGCCTCCATAACGTGCGTCATGCCGATGATGTAGGCCTCCGACAGCTGGCCGCCGTGGGTGTTCACCGGGATCGTCCCGCTGCCATATCTGATGTTGCCGTCCAGGACGAAGTCGTTGCCTTCCCCCTTCTTGCAGAAGCCGTAGTCCTCCAACTGCATCAGCACCATCGGCGTGAAGTGGTCGTAGAGCAGCGCGACGTCGATGTCGTCGGGTGTCAGCCCGGACTGCCGGTAGAGCCGCTCGGCGATCGGCTGATGCCCGGAGGACGCGAACACCTCATCGGGCATGCCGAACCAGGCGAACGCCCGACCCCAATCCCGGTGTCCGCCATGCGCGGCGGCGATCACCGGCACCGGGTGCTGCCGAAGGTCGCGAGCCCGCTCCATGCTGGTGGTGATGACGGCGACCGCGCCGTCGGTCTCCATGCAAAAGTCGTAGAGGCACAACGGTTCTGCGATCATCCGCGCGTTGAAGTAGTCATCCTTGGTCAACGGCTTGCGCTGCATCGCCTTCGGCCGGCTGAGGGCGTTCTGGCGCGTCGAGATGGCGATCTCGCCGAACGCGTCTCGCGTGGTGCCGTAGTTGTGCATGTGCCGACGGGCCAGCACCGCCATCAGTTGACCGGGCCCGGCTAGTCCGGACGGCTGCAGAAAGGAGTTCAGCGGTGTCTGCGGGATGGCGGCGAAGATGCTGCCGAGACGCTGCCGATCCTGGCGCAGCGCCATCACCGTGACGACCGCGGTCGCGTCACCGGCCACGATCGCCGCACGGGCCAGTCCGATTGCGCCGGCCGATCCGCCACCACCGGACGTCAGCGCCGCCGAGAAGGTCACTTCCGGAATGCCCAGGGTCTCCATGAACTCCCCGGTGTCCATCGTCTCCTGATAGCCCGCGCTGGCACCGGAGTAATACGCGAAGCCGTCGATGTCGCGTACCGACAGGCCGGCGTCCTCACACGCCGCAAGGATCGCCTTGCCGGCCAGTTCGGTGGTGGTCTGTGGCGCGGACTCGCCGCGCTTGTAGTAATCCGTGGATCCGATGCCGACGATCGCGGTATCCGTCACTGGTTCACCTGTCTGCCGAACTATACTGCCATCTTAGAATACTGTTCTAAGAATCTACACGCGTGAGAATGCGCATCTCGGTCTGGGTAACGTGAGGCGCCAGGCCAGCGGGAAGGATCGTCAGTTGAGCACCTCGAGCAGCGCCCATGAGACCGTGAAGTTCCAGGGTGTCGACGACGTCACCCTGATCGCCGACGAGTGGAACAAGGGTGCCGCGTCGGCCGCCAACCGGCCCACGATCCTGATGCTCCACGGGGGCGGCCAAAACCGGTTCTCCTGGAAGAAGACCGGCCAGATCCTGGCCGATGGCGGCTTCCACGTGATCGCGATCGACACCCGCGGCCACGGCGACAGCGACCGTTCCAGCGAGGCGAACTACGCGCTGGAGACGCTGTGCGCGGACGCGCTGAAGGTCGTGGACGCCGTCGGCAGGCCGGTGGTGTTGATCGGGGCCAGCATGGGCGGCCTCACCGGCATCCTGGTCGCGGACGAGGCCGGCCCGGAGAAGGTGACGAAGCTGGTACTCGTCGACGTGGTTCCGCGTTTCGAGAAGAGCGGCAGCGCACGGATTCGCGACTTCATGTTCAACCATGTGCACGGCTTCGACTCGCTGGACGATGCCGCCGACGCCGTCGCCGCCTATCTGCCGCACCGGACGAAGCCGCGCAGCCCCGAAGGGCTGAAGAAGAACTTGCGTGAGCGCGACGGCCGCTGGTATTGGCACTGGGATCCGGCCTTCCTGACCAAGCCGGAGGACGATCCGGCGGCGCGGGCGGACAAGCTGGAGCAGTCCGCCATCGACCTGAAGATTCCGATCCTGTTGATCCGCGGCAAGCTCTCCGACGTGGTGAGCATGGCTGGCGTGCAGGACTTCCTCGACAAAGTGACCAACGCCGAGTTCGTCGAGCTCGCCGACGCCGGGCACACCGCCGCCGGTGACGACAACGACGCCTTCAGTGAAGTCGTCGTGCAATTCGTCAACCGCTGACAGGGATCTACGATCCAGCGGTGAGTCCCAGACGCTCCACCACCGGTTTCAACTTCCTGGAGCAGCCCGAGCTGCCCGCGCCGCAGGTCACCGAGGAGCAGGCCCAGCAGATCGTGGCCACCCACTACGGGCTGACCGCCAGGGCCACATCGTTGGGCAGCCAGCAGGACAAGAACTTCGTGATCAGCGCCGCGGATGGCGAGGTCCTCGGCGTGCTGAAGATCGCCAATCCGGTGTTCAGTCCCGTCGAGGTGGACGCCCAGGACCGGGCGGCGGAACTCATCGCGACGGCCGAGCCCTCGCTGCGGGTCGCCGTTGCGCAGCCGAATGTCGCAGGCGAGACGTGCACGCGAATCGACGGCCTGTTGGACCGACCCGCGCTTGTCCGGCTGCTGGCTTACCTGCCTGGGGGAACCCTGCTCGATGCGGACTACCTGTCGCCGACCGCGGTGGCCGGGCTGGGTGAGGTCGCCGGTCGGATCAGCCGCGCACTGACCGACTTCGAGCACGCGGGCCTGGACCGGATCCTGCAGTGGGATCTGCGCTATGGCGCCGACGTGGTTACCGAACTCATCTCCCACGTCGCGGATCCCGACGATCGAATGACCATCGAGCTCGCCACCCGCGCGGCCTGGGACCGTATCCAACCCCTCGCCGACGGGCTGCCCCGGCAGGCGGTGCACCTGGACGTGACCGACGCCAACGTGGTGGCCTCGCGCACCCCCGACGGCAGCCGCCGGCCGGACGGCATCATCGACTTCGGCGACCTCGCGAATACCTGGGCGGTATCCGAACTGGCGATCACCCTGTCGTCGGTGCTCCACCATGCCGGCGCCGAACCCACCTCGGTGCTGCCGGCGGTGCGCGCGTTTCACGGCATCCGTCCGCTCAGCGTGACGGAGGCCGAGGCGCTCTGGCCGCTGGTGGTGCTACGCACCGCGGTGCTCATCGTCAGCGACGCGCAACAAGCGGCGATCGACCCCGACAACGACTACGTCACCGCGCACGCGCATCAGGAACTCGGCATGTTCCAGCGGGCGACTTCGGTGCCGATGGACGTCATGACCGCGCTGCTCAAAGCCGAACTCGGGTTGGCCGTCGACCCGGCGCCAGTCCCGGTCACGACGCCGCTCATCCCCAGCCTGGACCCGAAATCCGTTGTTACCCTGCATCTTCATCCCGAATCCGACGCGCTGGATGCCGGCGCATGGTTGCGGCCCGATATCGAGGACCACCTCGCGCGAGATGCGGTGCGTGAGGGGGCCGCCGCGGTGGTGACGGTGTACGGGCAACCGCGGTTGAGTCGATCCCGACCGCTGAGTGAGACGAGTTCCGACGTCGTGCCTACCGGCATCAGTATCTGGCTGGCGTCCGCCGCCCCGATGGTCGCACCGTGGGACGGCGACGTCGTCGACCGCTCCGAGGAGGGTGTGACGATCCGCGGCGAAGCACACGAGTTGACGATCAACGGGGCGTCGGTGCCGGCACTCGAATCGAGGGTGACTGCGCGCGCCGCGCTGCTGGAAGCCCCTGCGGGCCAGTGGATAACGGTGACCGTCCGACCCCTCGGCGCGCCACCCGCCCAGGTGCTGACCCGACCGGAGGTCGCCGCCGGATGGCTGGCCCTGACACGCGACCCCCGGCCGGTGTTCGGACTGCCACCGCTCGGCACGCGCGACGACGAAAGGACGCTGCTGGCGCGACGTGACGACAGCTTCGCCAGCGTGCAGGAACGCTATTACGCTGCGCCGCCACAGATCGAGCGGGGCTGGCGACACTTCCTGGTGTCGACTGCCGGTCGCACTTACCTCGACATGGTCAACAACGTCACGGTGCTCGGTCACGCCCACCCGAGGGTGGCGGAGACCGCTGCGCGACAGTTGCGCAAGCTGAACACGAACTCGCGGTTCAACTACCGCGCGGTCGTCGACTTCAGCGAGCGACTGGCGTCGATGCTGCCCGACCCGCTGGACACCGTGTTTCTGGTCAACACGGGTTCCGAGGCCAGTGACCTCGCGCTGCGGCTGGCGTTGGCGACGACCGGACGGCGAGACGTGGTGGCGATGGCTGAGGCATACCACGGCTGGACGTACGCGACGGATGCCATCTCGACTTCGACCGCCGACAACCCCAATGCGCTTACCACCCGCCCGGACTGGGTTCACACCGTTGAGTCCCCCAACAGTTTTCGGGGGAAGTATCGGGGTGTCGACGCGCAGCGCTACGCGGCGGACGCCGTCGCGCAGATCGAAGACCTGGCCGCCGGCGGTCGTCCACCCGCGGCGTTCATTTCCGAAACGGTGTACGGCAATGCCGGTGGGATGGCCCTGCCCGATCACTACCTCGAGCAGGTCTACGCCGCGGTGCATGGCCTCGGCGGGCTGGCCATCGCCGACGAAGTGCAGGTCGGCTACGGTCGTCTTGGCCAGTGGTTCTGGGGCTTTCACCAGCAGAAGGTGGTTCCCGACATTGTGTCCGTTGCGAAGGCGACGGGCAACGGCTATCCGCTCGGTGCCGTGATCACCACACGGGCCATCGCGGACGAGTTCCGGACCCAGGGTTACTTCTTCTCGTCGACCGGCGGCAGCCCGCTGTCCTCTGCCATCGGCCTGACTGTGCTAGACGTTCTGCACGACGAGCAGTTGCAGCAGAACGCCGCAACTGTCGGTGCGCACTTGAAGGCGAGACTGCAAGCGCTGCAAGAGAAGCACCCGATCATCGGCACCATCCACGGAACCGGCCTGTACCTGGGCGTCGAGATGATCCGCGACACTGAGACCCTCGAACCGGCACCCGACGAGACAGCGGCGATCTGCACCCGGATGCTCGAACTCGGTGTGGTCATCCAGCCAACCGGCGACCACATGAACATCCTGAAGACCAAGCCGCCCCTGTGCATTGACCGGGAAGCGGCCGACTCCTACGTCGACGCCCTCGACAGGGTGCTGTCCGAAGGCTGGTAGCGCCGACTTACCGCTGATCGTCGTCGGTGAGGAGTCGTTCGGGGTGGTGGTAGTCGTTGGTGCGGGGTTGGCCGGTGTCGAGGTGTGGTGGGGGGATCCATTCGGTGCTGCCGTCGCGGCGTTTTCGCGTTGTCCAGCCCTGTTCGATCAGCTTGTGGTCGGGTTTGCAGGTGAAGGTCAGTTCGTCGGCATTGGTCTGCCCGCCGGCCGCGGCCCATTCGTCGACGTGGTGCACTTCGCACTCGTAACCCGGGGCGGTGCAGCCCGGGCGGCTGCAGCCACGATCCTTGGCGTGCAACACAATCCGTTGATCAGCGGAGGCAATCCGCTTCGTCCGACCCAGATAAAGGGGTCGACCGGTGTGCTCATCGAAGATAACCAGGTAGTGATGGGAGTGCGACGCCATCCGGATCACGTCGGACATCGGCAACAGGCCGCCGCCGCCGGTGACGGCGTGCCCGGCGGCCCATTCCAGGTCCTGCAATGTCGTTGACACCACAACGGTGACCGGCAGCCCGCGGTGCTGGCCCAGTTCGCCGGAGGCCAGCACCGCCCGCAGCGCAGCCTTAAGGGCATCGTGGTTACGCTGCGCCGGACTACGCGCATCACGCTCAGCCGCCGGGTCGGACGGCTCGCCGTCCACCGTGGGGGTCTGGTCCTCGGGATTGCACCTCCCCGGCGCGGCCCACTTGGCCAGCACCGCATCCAGATACGCGCGGGCCTCCGGATCGAGGAACCCGGCGATCGGGCTCATCCCGTCGGATCCCTGTCGGCCCAGCGTCAGGCCGCCCCGGCGGGCCCGGTCGGCGTCGGAGAAGGCGCCATCCGGGTTGAGCAGCCTATCCATCCGCTGGGCACACTTGCGTAATTGTTCAGGCCCGAACCCCGAGGCCAGCCGCGCCAGATCGCCCTCGGCCGCCTCACGGGTCCCGACATCGACCGCGTCAGGCAGCTGCATGAACAAACCGCGGACGATCCGGACATGTTCGGCGCCGATGCTGCCCGCGGCCTGCGCGGCAGCGGCCGCCGGTAACCGCGCCGGCAGCGCTTCCCCGGTCAACGCCCAACGTGGTCTTAGGTGTTCGGCATCACTGATGCGCCGACGCGCCTCCGCGCGGCTGATCCGCAACCGGTGCGCCAGCACGTCCGCCAACGAGGTACCACCCAGTTCGCCTCGGCGAGGCCTGCTCGGCCAACAGGTTGATCGCCCGATGCCGCAGCGCGGGCAGCCGCCGCTCTAGCGTCTCCAGATGCTCGAGCGCCGCGAGCCGCTCGGGGTTGGTCGACGCCTCCCCCGGCAGCGCAGTAAACATCTCGAACGCCGCCGACAGCGCACCGAACGCGGCCGTCACCACGTCCCGATCCACCACCACCTCACTCGAACCCATGTTCGAATTCTATCGCCACGCACCCGCG
>JAOPWF010000406.1 GCA_025965815.1 Mycobacterium sp. | reverse complement strand
CTGGGCCGCCGAGACCATGAAACCGTCGGCCTCGCCGGCGGTGAACGACTCCTCGATCTGGTCGGCGACCTGCGCCGCGGTCCCGACGAACTGGGGCAGCAGCACGCCCTGGGCGTACAGCTTGCCCACGTCACGCAGCGTCAGGCTGTCGCGGCTGGCCACCCGGCGCACCGCGTCGAACAGCCCCTGGGTGCCCGACACCACCACGTCCTCGACGGGTGCGTCCAGGTCGTAACCGGAGAAGTCGTGATCTGTGTGCACCGACAGCGTTATCAGCCCGGAGATCGGGTCGGCCAGCTCGTTGTGGAACGCCTGCTTCTCCCGGGCGATCGATTCGGTCTCACCGATGAACGGGATGAACGCCGGGAAGATCAGCACGCCGTCAGGATCGCGGCCGAAGTTCACCGCGCGCGACTTGATGTCGTCGTAGTAGGCGCGCCGGCCCTCCGGCGTGGGGTCGATCTCGAAGATCGCCTCGGCCCAGCGCGCGGCGAAATCCTTGCCGGTTTTCGACGCGCCGGCCTGGATCAGCACCGGCCGGCCCTGCGGCGAATGTGGCACGTTCAGCGGTCCGCGGGTGCGGAAGTAGGGGCCGTCGTGGTCGATGTGCCGGATCCGCGACGGGTCGGCGAACACCCCGCTCTCCTTGTCCAGCACCAGCGCGTCCGGCTCCCAGCTGGACCACAGCTCCAGCGTCGTCCGGACGAACTCGTCGGCGCGTTCGTAGCGGAACTCATGGCCCAGGTGCTCGTCGTAACCGAAGTTCTGCGCTTCGCCCTGCGAGAGCGAGGTGACGATGTTCCACGCCACCCGGCCGCGGGTGATGTGGTCCAGGCTGGAGAAGATGCGCGCCAACTCGTAGGGATGGAAGTACGTGGCGGACTTCGTGATCGCGATACCCAGCTTGGATGTGACCGCGGCGATGCTGGCCGCCACGATCGACGGGTCCAGGGTGGCGGTGGCCTGAGTGCCGCGGCGCAGCGGCTCGGCGATGACGTCGCCGAAGCGCACAGGCGCCGCGAGCAGGTCGGCGAAGAACAGGAAGTCGAACTTGCCGCGCTCGAGGATGCGCCCGATGCGGTGGTAGTAGTCCGGGGTCAGAAAGTTGGTGTCGCTGGCCGGATGGCGCCATGCGGCATGGGAATGGGTGACCTGCGAGGCGATCTGGAAGCCGCCGAGGTGAAGCTGTCGTGTCATGTCGGTCCTAGTCAGAAGGTCGGGTGGGCGGAGCCGGGGCGGGTCAGAAATAGGCGTTGGCGGGAAATGGTGTGCCGTGCAGCAGGTTCTGCCCGATCACGCGCGCCTTGTAGGCCACCGGGTTGTGCAGCGTGATGGTCCGGATGTTGCGCCAGTGCCGGTCCAGGTTGCGCTGTCGGCTCGCGGCGCTGGCACCGCCGAGCTCGAGCAGTCGGGTGGCCACCTCGGGTGCCACGTCGTCGAGGTGCACCTTGACCTTGGCGACCTTCCGCTGCGCCTCGGCGGCCAGGGTCGCGTCGGGAACGCCGTCCCGCACCGAGTCGGTGGCGGCCCCGATCGCCTCGGCGGCGTCGAGGACGGCGGCCTTCGCGACGTACGCCGTGCTGGCCAGCACACCGAGCTGCCGCTGCAGCAGTGGGTCGTGGGCCGGTCGCTCGGTGGGGGCGTGGCTGAAGCTGCGGTCCCGCGAGCGCAGCAGCGCCACGCCGTCGTCCACGACGGATTCCAGGATGCCCGCGACCACGGCGTGGATGTAGAGCTGCAGCGATGCGTACTGCACCGTTGGTACCGGGTCGGCGTCGTAGGGCGAATCGACGAGCACCTCGTCGCGCGATACCGCGACGTTCTTGAAGATCGTGGTCCCGGTTCCGGTGCGGCGCTGGCCGAAGCCGTCCCAGTCGTCGATCAGGCGGACGCCGTCACGATCGGCGGGTACCACCACCGAGGCCACCGAGTCGTGATCGGTGGTGGCCGCCACCGTGAGGTAGTCGGAGAACAGCGTGCCGGTGCTGTAGTACTTCTCGCCGTCCAGCCGGTATCCACCGCCGTCGGCGGGCAGCAGGCGGGTGTTGAACACCAGGCTGCCAACGGCCGACGATCCCTTTTCGCTGAACGCATTACCGAAGGTCTTGCCGTCCGCGACCTTCTTCAGCCATCGCGTGGAAATTGGGTCATGGACAGTGCTGCTTCCCGGGTCGCTTCGCTCCTGCCCTCCGAGACTGCGCAGCCGCTCCTCGACGAACCAGAAGTGCGTCCGGAAGATATGGGCGACAATGGGATCGGCATGTGCGACATCGATCACAGTGGAAAACAATTGTCGGACATCGAATCCGGCGCCACCGAGGGCATCGGGCACTCGTAACGTGCCGAATCCGGCCCGCTTGAGCGCGTTGACTTGGTCAAATGGATTCTTGTCGTTGAGATCTCGATCCTTGGCGCCGGCAGCGATACGGGCCAGCAGCTCGCTGAATCCGGACGAACCGGGCAGTAGACGGTTGACAGACTCGACGGTGGTCATGGCTATCGTTCTACCGACCGGATGTGGCCACACGCACTGCTTAGGATCAGCCCGAAGCTAAGGATGCAGTCGAGCGCGGCGGTGGCGACGAGCTAATGCGAGCAGTCCAGCGACACCGAGATCGACTTGCTCACCACCACCGGGACCAGGTCGAAGTTGTCTTCGCGGCGATTGCCGCCGTCTCCGTCATCGTGCCTGCCCCGATGGTTCTCCACCCGGACCAGCTTCGTCACCGTCTGGGGATTGCGGACGCTGGTCACCACGCAGTCCTCAAGGGGCGCACTACCGATCCGGTCGATGTTCACGGTGTAACCGTCGGCCTGGAGTTGTCCGATGGTCTCGATCGGCGAAAGCTCTGCTGACGCGAGGCCCGCCGGTGCGGCGATCGTTCCACACGCCGCCGCAACCGCCAGTACGGCAAGTCTCAATGCTGTGCGCATGGCTTCGCGTCCGTTCCTGCAGAGGTGATCCACTACGGTTACATCGCTGCCCGGGGCCACTTCGTTTCCGCGGGCACAATGGCCTTATGGCTGCGGTGATGACAGGACTGCGTGGGTGACGCTGAATGCCAAGCGCCGGCGGGTGCACGAGAAGCTGGCGAAGCTGCCGGGCGTGCGGCCGGTGCGCCGGCCGGTGACACTCGACGGTTCCGAGCAGTTCGACCTGTACTACGTACGCACCGGGCGCAAGTCCGCACACCCGCTGGTCATCATCCCTGGCGGACCGGGAGTGGCCTCGGTGCAGCTGTACAAGGGATTGCGCCGCCGCGCCGCGGCCGAAGGGCTCGACGTCATCATGGTCGAGCACCGGGGCGTCGGCATGTCCCGCCATGACGACTCCGGCGCCGACCTGCCACCGCAGGCACTGACCATCGATCAGGTGGTGGACGATCTCGCCGCCGTGCTGGACGACGCTCAGGTGGACAAGGCCGTCATCTACGGCACGTCCTACGGGACCTACATCGCGGCCGGGATGGGAGTCCGGCATCCCGACCGGGTGCAGGCGATGATCCTGGATTCGCCGCTGCTGTCCCGTCACGACCTGGACGCGGTGCGCGACGCGATCCGCGGGCTGCTGTGGGACGGTGCGGACCCGGAAACCGCGGAGCTGGCCCCGAAAGTGCGCAAGCTCGTCGACGACGGCGTGATGACCCCGGCGGCCGGGCGGCTGGCCGCGGCGGTGTACGGCTACGGCGGTGCCGGGCTGCTGGAGCGTCAGCTGAACCTGCTGCTGCGTGGCCGGACCTTGTTGTGGACCGGGATGGACCGGATCGGGAGGCTGGCCATGCGCAAGGTGCCCTACCGCAACGAGATGGATCTGGTGGGGAGGATCGGGTTCCGGGAGCTGAACTATGCCGGTGAACCCGATGGCCTTCCGCTGGATCCCTCCGGGGCGATGATCGAGATGGCCGCCGAACCAGCCGATTTCGAGGGAGAGCCCTACGACCTGGTCGCCGAGATGCCGAAGTTCAGCTGGCCGACCGCGGTGATCTCCGGCGGCCGCGATCTGACGACGCCGCCCGCGGTGGCCGAACGGATCGTGTCGCTGATTCCGGCCGCGGTGCTGGTTTCCCTGCCCACCAACGGCCACAGTGCCCTGGACACCCGTGAACCCGCGGCGCTGACCGTCGCCAGAACCGTGTCGGCCGGTGAAGCGGACACACTGCCGGCGATGGCCGCTGGTCTGGATGACCTGCCCGGTCGCCCGGGAATGCGGCTGCTGGTCAAGGCGATCTCGGCCGCGGCCCGCGTCGAGGGCGCGTTACCGTCGGTGCTGCCCAGGTTCATGCAACGGACCGCGGGCTGAGCTACTTCGTGAAACCGATCGCGGTGTAGTTCAGATCGGCCAGTCCGGCCGCACCGAAGTTGGCCAGGGTGCTGCGCACCGCGACGTTTCCCGCCGACTGGAACAGCGGCAGGCTGAACCCTTCGGCCCAGATGAGCTTGTCGGCCTCGTTGGCCAGCGCCCGCGCTTTGTCCGGGTCGAGTTCCTCGAGGGTCTGCTCGATCTTCGCGTCGATCCCCGGGCTGCCGATCTTGCCGAAGTTGCTCTCCCCGTACGAGGCATAGATCTGATTCAGCCCGGACAGCGGGAACGCGTCGCCGACCCAGGAGAACTGCGCGACGTCGAAATCGCCGGTGTTGATGTAGTTGGTGAAGAATCCGCCGCCCGACTTCGCGTCGAGTTCGAGTCGCACCCCGATCTGCGCGAGGCTGTTCTGCGCGATCTGGCCTATCTGCCGGGTGGTCAGCGCGTCGAACAGCACGTCGCGGACGACGAGTTGGTGGCCGCCCTTCTCCCGGAACTGGCCGTTGAGTTTCCAGCCCAGCGCGTCGAGTTCCTGACGCGCCTTGGTGGGGTCGTAGGCCACGACAGCGCTGTTGTCCTGGTAGCCCTTCTGTCCGGCGACATAGATGTGATTGTTCAGTGGGGCCGGGTTGTCGGCCAGCCCGCGCTGGGACACATTCGCGATCGTCTGACGATCGATGCCCTGGGCGATCGCGGTGCGCAGCGCGGGGTCGGCCAGGATCGAACCGGGTGCCCCGTTGAAAGTGAAGTGATACCAACTCGTTCCCGGAGCGCGCCGGATCGCGATGCCGTCGGTCCGCCTGGCGATGGTCAGCTCGTCCAGTGAGGCCAGGCCGGTGGCGTCGATGGTGTTGTTCTGCAGCGCGGGAAGCCGGGCGGCGTCATCGAGCACCAGGTAGGTGAGGGTGTCCAGCCGCGGTGTCGCTCCCCACCATTTGGGATTGCGGGTCAACACGATCCGCTGGGCGGTCCGGTCGAGCGTGGACACCATGAACGGTCCCGCTGACGGGCCCGGGCCGTTGAGTTGGCCCTTGTTGAAGGCCTCCGGCGACGCGGTCATGCTGCGCGGCAACAACATCGTGTTGCCGGCGAACATCCCGCGCCACTCCGCGTACGGCTTGGCGAAGGTCATCACCGCCTGCCGGTCGTCGACACCGCGGGTCACCGTGGCGACCCGTTCGCTGCCGTTCGGGCCGGCGATGGCGAACGCCTTGTCCGCGCCGCTGGTGGCGTGGATCTGGGATGCGATGTCCTCCCAGGTGATCGGCGTCCCGTCGGTCCACACCGCCTTCGGATTGATCGTGTAGGTCACCACCTGCGGGTTGGTGCCGGTCAGTTCCACGGTGGTGAAGTAATCGGTGTTGAGCGTCGCCGAACCGTCCGGCCCGATGGTGAACGCGCGGGGCATGGTGGACTTCAGCATGGCCCCGCTGTCGGCCTGGTTGCCATCGATGTGCAGGGTGTTGAAGTTCGACGGGAACTCGGTGAGCGCCAACCGCAGGTTGCCGCCCTCACGGAGGGTCGCCGGATCCTGCGGGTTGATGTCGTTTGTCGTCCCGATCTCGGCATTCCCACCCGCGGCCGGCACCTCCTTGTTGCCCCCCGAGCAACCGGTCAGGGTCAGGCCCGCGACGAGCGCGGCAATCAGGAGTCGGCGGCCCTTCGGCAGGTGTGTCACGCGACTGATGCTAGCTGCGGACCGGGGCATCAGCGGCCGGGCCGGCGACATCGGGCAGCGGCCGGGGCACTGCGGCCAGCAACCGGCGCGTGTACTCGTGCTGTGGCCGGTTGAACACCTGCTCGCTATCGCCCTGTTCCACGATCGACCCTTTGAACATGACGGCGACCCGGTGGGCGAGGTGTTTCACCACCGACAGGTCGTGGGACACGAAAAGGTATGACAAGCCGAAACGCTCCTGCAGATCCAGCAGCAGGTTGATGATGCCGGCCTGAATCGAAACGTCGAGCGCGGACACCGGTTCGTCCAGGGCGAGGATCTTGGGCTGCAGCGCCAGCGCCCTCGCGATGCCGATGCGCTGCTTCTGCCCACCGGAGAATTCGGCCGGGTAGCGGCTGGCATCAGAGTGTCGCAGCCCGACGATGTCGAGTAGTTCGGTGACGCGTTCGTCGGTGCGGCGCTTGTCGAATCCATTGGCCAGCAACGGCTCCGCGAGGACATCGAACACCGGCATCCGCGGGTCGAGCGAGGCCACCGGATCCTGGAAGACGACCTGGATGTCGCGACGCAGGGCGCGGCGCCGCCTACCGTCGAGGGTGGACACGTCGGCGCCGAGCACCTCGATCGATCCCGATTGCGGCGCCTTGAGCTCCAGGATCTCATGCAGGGTGGTCGACTTGCCCGAGCCGGATTCACCGACGATGGCCAGGGTGCGGCCCTGCTGCAGCCGGAAGTTGACCCCGTCGACCGCGCGTACCTCGCCGACGGTCCGGCGCAGCAGCAGGCCCTTGGTGAGGTTGTACGTCCGCACCAGGTTGTCCACCACGAGGACCACCGGGGGTTCACCGGGTTCAGCCTGGACCGGGGCAGGCGGGGTGGAGACGCCGAAGATGTCCTGTGCGCTGCGGCCGGCGACCTCGTTGGTGCGGATACAGGCCGCCTGGTGGCCGGCGCTGACGGTCACGAGTGCAGGTTCCTCGGCGCGGCAGCGGTCGATGGCCAGGGGGCAGCGCGGCGCGAAGGGGCACCCTGGTTCCAGCCCGGCCAGCGACGGTGGCGCGCCGGGGATCGGCACCAGCCGGGTGCCCTGCGCGGCGTCCAGCCGGGGCACCGAGCCCAGTAGCCCTGCGGTGTACGGCATTCGGCGGTCGCGGTAGAGGTCTGTCACCGTTGTTGTCTCGACGGCCTTCCCGGCGTACATGACCAGGGCGCGGTCGGCGAACTCGGCGACGACGCCGAGGTCATGGGTGATGATCACCACGCCGGCACCGGTGACGTCGCGGGCGGTCTTGAGCACGTCGAGGATCTGCGCCTGGACGGTGACGTCCAGCGCGGTGGTGGGCTCATCACAGATCAGCAGGTCGGGGTCGTTCGCGATGGCGATGGCGATGACAACGCGTTGCCGCTCACCGCCGGACAGTTCGTGCGGAAACGAGCGCGCCCGGCGTTCGGGCTGGCCGATGCCGACGAGCTCGAGGAGTTCGACTGCGCGCTGCCGTGCCGCCCGCTTACCGACCTTCGGCTGGTGGACCTCGATCGCTTCGGCGATCTGGTCGCCGACGGTGTAGACGGGTGTCAGCGCCGACATCGGGTCCTGGAACACGGTGCCGATGGCCTTGCCGCGGATACGCGACATCCCGCTGTCGGGCAGGCCGAGCAGCTCCTGGCCGGAGAGTTGCACCGATCCGGAGACCTCGGCGTACGCGGGGAGCAGGCCCACCACCGCCATCGCCGCCGCTGACTTTCCGGAGCCGGACTCACCGACGATGGCGAGCACCTCGCCGGGGTCGACGCGGTAGCTGATGCCGCGGACCGCCGTGACGGGCTCGTCGTCGGTGGGGAAGGTGACGGCCAGGTCGGTCACCTCGAGCAGCGCGCTCACGAGCGGGCCTTCCGCTTGCGGCGACGCAACGACTGGCTGCCGGGATCGAGCGCATCACGCAGGCCGTCGCCGGTGAAGTTGGCGCACAACACAATCAGCACAAGAACGCCCGCGGGGAACAGAAAGACCCAGGGGAAGGTCGTCACCGACTTGGTGCCGTCGGCGATCAGCGTGCCCAGTGACACATCGGGTGGCTGCACACCGAAACCCAGGAAGCTGAGGCCGGTTTCGGCCAGGATCGCGACGCCGACGTTCAGCGCGGTGTCGATGATCAGGATGGATGCGACGTTCGGTAGGATGTGCCGAGTGATGATCCGCCAGTTCGGCACGCCCATATACCTTGCGGCCTGGACGAATTCGCGTTCGCGCAGGCTCATCGTCATACCCCGCACGATGCGCGAGCTGATCATCCAGCTGAACGCGGCGAGCAGCACGATCAGCACGATGACGTTGCCGGTATTCTTCGTGCGCGGTGTGACGATCGCGATCAGGATGAAGCTCGGCACCACCAGCAGCAGGTCCACCAACCGCATCAGGGTCTGATCACGCCAGCCGCCGAAGTAGCCGGCGATCGATCCGACGGTGGCGGCGATGATGGTGGAGATGAACGCCACGCAGACGCCGATCAGCATCGACTTCTGCATGCCGCGCAGGATCTGGGCCAGCAGGTCCTGTCCCAGGGCGTTGGTGCCGAACCAGTGATCGGTGGTCGGTGGCTGTTGCAGCGCGTAGTAGTCGAGTTCGGTGTAGGAGTAGGGCAGCAGCGGCGGCAGGGCGTAGCAGCCGATGAACAGCAGCACCAACAGGATCAGCGACACCACCGCGG
>JAOPWF010000835.1 GCA_025965815.1 Mycobacterium sp. | reverse complement strand
AACACGCGCATTCATGATGTTCTGCCACGCATTAAGGGTGTTCCAACGCTGATCATGTCCGGGACCTTGGACGAGGATGTGCCTATCGAGCATGGCAAGTATCTCGCCGACCATATCGATGGTGCGGAGTACCAGCTCCTCGAAGGTGGGGGGCATCTCGGCTATTTCGAGCAGCACGACCAGTTCAACATGACTGTGCTCGATTGGTTGAAAAGGAAAGGACTTTTCCCGAGTCCGACCGCCTAGCTATGCTCGACATAAATCCGGCGGTTCGGCCCCGGTCGGTGTGCTGAGCAGTTTCGCCTCGCCGCGTGGCACACGAGCTTATGATTGACGTTTCCGGAAGGGGGCAAAGCCGAGAGTTTTACGGCCGTCATCCCGGGGGTAGTTGTTATGACATTGCCAACAGGTCGCTCGGCAACTCTTGCGGCCGTCACTCAAGACCTCATCGATCTCATCCGGGCCGAAGTGGGAGCTGTCGATCTCACGGCCGATTCGACCCTCCTCGGTGGGGGGCTGGATTCGCTCAAGGTCTTGTCGCTCGTCTTCAAGATCGAGGCGCGCTACGACGTCGTTCTACAAGAGGAGGACGCAGACGATCTCCGGACGATTGGGGATCTCGCAGCTTTAGTGGTCCGCAGCATTCAGGAGGGACCGTGAGAGGCGCTCCGGCGGTCCCACCGAAGCACGAGACGCTCAATGAAATGCTCGCCGCAGCCGCACACAGTGGCGTGAGCCTGTTCTTCGTGAACCGGAAAGAGCAAGACCAGGACGTGCCGATGGCTCGCGTACGCGAGCACGCGCTGTGGATCGCCGCGGATCTGATGGCTCCCGGGGTGAAGAGGGGCGATCGCGTCGCGCTCGTGCTGCCAACCTCTCCGGAGTTCGTGGAGTGCTTCTTCGACGTGCTGTGCGCGGGCGCCATCCCGGTTCCGCTGTATCCGCCCGTCCGGCTCGGCAGACTCGACGAGTATCACCGGAGGACGGCGGCCATGCTGGCGGCGGTGGATGCGGTCCTAGTCGTCACCGACGAACGCATCCGCCGGTTCCTCGGGATCGCCGTTCAGATCGCAGCTCCTCGCCTCGGCTGTGTGACCGCGTCCAGCCTGGCCGGCACGAACTCGGGCGAGATAGAAGTCGCCGCCCACGACGTGGCATTGATCCAATTCTCCTCGGGCACGACGCACGATCCCAAGCCGGTGGCCCTGACCCATGCGAATCTGCTGTCGAACCTCGCCGCGATTGACCGCTACATCACAGACGAGGGAACGCCGAACCCGGTCGGGGTCACGTGGCTGCCGCTCTACCACGACATGGGATTGATTGGGAATCTGCTTGAAGCGTTCTACATTCCGGGCCCGCTCGTCCTGATTCCGCCTGAGTTGTTCGTCGCGATACCGGCTGCGTTGCTGAGCGCCATCTCACGACACCGGGGCACGCTCTCGGCGGCGCCCAACTTCGCCTTCGGTTTGTGCCTCAAACGCATTCGCGACGACGAACTCGAGGGCGTAGACCTGTCCTCTTGGAGCCTGTCTCTCAATGGAGCGGAGGCGGTCAGCGCCGAGGTGCAGCGGCGATTCAATGAGCGATTCGGGCGCTGGGGCTTTCGCGCGTCGTCGCTGACACCCGTCTATGGGATGGCGGAGGCCTCGTTGGCCGTGACGTTCAAGCCGGCTGGCACCTCCTTCCGCACCCTTGGAGTGGACGCCGACAAATTGGCTTCCGACGGCGTGGTCGAACCGGGTGGCAAAGAGCTGGTGAGTGTGGGCCGTCCGCTGGCCGGAGTGGAGGTCGAGATCCGCGATGCCGAGGGCGTGGCGCTGCCTCCTGGGCACGCCGGTCACGTTTTCGTTCGTGGGCCCAGCGTCATGGCGGGCTACTTCGGCCGGACCGATCTGACCGATCAGGTGCTGCACGACGGTTGGCTGGAGTCGGGGGATCTCGGGTTCGAACAGGACGGCGAGCTTTTCTTGTGCGGACGGCACAAGGAGATCGTGATCGTGCGTGGCGCCAAATACGCGCCCCAGGATTTTGAGGCAGCGCTGAGCGAACCACCCGGCGTTCGGAGCGGATGCGCAGTCGCCGTTGGATTCGTCCCTGCGGGCGAGGATGACGAGGCGCTGGCGATGCTCGTCGAGAGCACCTCGCACGCCGCCCCGACGCTGGCGGACGGCGTGGCGTCGCGAGTCGAGGAGCGCACTCGCATACTGCCGGCGCAGGTGGAGTTGCTGGCACCGGGTACGTTGCCCCGCACGACGAGCGGAAAGCTCCGACGACGCGAGGCGCGCGCGCAGTGGCTGGCGGGGACGCTGTCCCCGCCGAAGAAGCTCTCCGCCGCAAGGTTATTGGTAGCCGCGGCCAACGGAGAACTCTTCCACGCGCGCGCGAAATTCGCCCGGCATACAGCGAAGACGCCGTCGGTCGGGTAGCGGAATACCGGAGGGATAGCCATGTATCGAGCAGGCACGATTGACGCCTCCTCCCCAGGACAGCTGACATCGAGCGCGGTGCCCGTGCGGCCAACGCTGCTGGGCATTTCGTCGGCGTATCCGCCATTCGAGGTCACTCAGCAGGAGAGCTGGGAGCGGTTCTTCCAGCACATGTCCTCGTCGGTTCCGTTTGCCAAGCGGATCGTTGAGTCGACGGGGGTGAAGAAGCGCTACATCATCTGGGACCCAGATCGGCGAGTGGAACTCTGTGCCATGCTCACCGGTGACCGGATGGCCGCACACGCCGACGCGGTTATCGACGTAGCGTCGCGTTCGATCAAGCAGGCGATCGGCGGGTTCAACACCGGCAGCGTCGGCAGCTTCGTGATGGCGTGCTCGACCGGCTACGCCAATCCGGGCCCCGACCTTTTATTAGCGAAAGAACTTGGGCTGCGCTCGGATCTGCGACGCACCTTCATCGGCCACATGGGCTGCTATGCGGCGCTCAACGTGATCAAGGTCGCAATGGACAGCCTGGCCGCCCGACCCGACGAGCGGGTGATCTGCAACTGCACGGAGCTCAGTTCCGCCCACATCCGCGATACCCCGATGCCGAGTGAGGATCCGACGGAATCCTTGATCACGCAGGCGCTTTTCGGCGACGCCAGCGTGTCGATGCTGCTGGGAGCCGCGCCCGACGGTGATGGGATCCAGTTTCTGGCCACCCACACCGAGCAGCTCTATGACAAGCACACGATGATGAGTTTGAACATCGGCAACCAGTCGTTCTGGATGACGCTGGCCGCCGGTGTGCCGGCGGTGCTGCAGGAGAACATCGACGGCTTCCTGGTCAAGCTGCTCGAACCGGTGGGACTGGCCCCCCGTGACATCATGCACTGGGGAATTCATCCGGGTGGTCCGAAGATCGTGCGGACGCTGGGAAAACAGTTGGCCTTGAAGCCTGCCCAATTGCGCGCGAGCTGGGACGTGCTCGCGAACGCCGGAAACTGCGCATCAGCCACGGTGCTGCTCGTGCTCGAGAACATCCTGCGAGTCGATAAGCCCCGCCCGGGAGAGTACGGGGTCCTGTTGACGTTCGGGCCGGGGCTCACCATCGAGGGTGCAGTTCTTCGCTTTTGACGTCGGAGGAGACGTGTTAGAGGGGATTGCTCGGCTGGCCATTCATGCGCCGCGGCGGATCATCGCGATCGCGCTGCTTGTGATGGTGGGTGCGGCAGTGTTCGGCATACCGGTGGCGAACAGCCTCTCCGCGGCTGGCTTCCAGGATCCAACCGCTGAGTCTGCGCACGCGACGAACCTGCTGGTAAACACGTTTCATCAGGGTGACATGCAGATGCTGATCACCGTCAGCTCCAACGACGGTGTACAGAGCAGCGCCGCCCGGGGGGTCGGCACCGACATTGTGCGTCAGCTTCATAGCTCCCCGTATGTGGCACAGGTGACGTCGGCATGGACGACGCCGCCGTCGGCGTCGAGGTTGCTGATCAGCAAGGACGGCAAGATCGGTGTGATCATCGCCGGCATCACTGGCGGTGAGAGCGGCGCGCGCAAGCATGCCGAGACGCTGAGCAACGCACTGGTGCACGACCGTGACGGTGTGACCGTGCGCGTCGGCGGTGAGGCGATGACCTATACCCAGATCAAAGTCCAAAGCGAAAAAGATCTGAAGGTCATGGAAGCGATCGCGATTCCGCTGAGCTTCCTGGTGCTGGTCTGGGTGTTCGGCGGGTTGGTGGCGGCGGCGCTGCCGTTGGCGGTCGGCGGCTTCGCAATCTTCGGTTCAATGGCGGTGCTGCGGGCGCTCACCTTCGCGACCGACGTCTCCATCTTCGCGCTGAATCTGTCCGTCGCCATGGGGCTGGCGTTGGCGATCGACTACACGCTGCTCATCCTCAGCCGGTACCGGGACGAGCTTGCCGAAGGTGCCGGGCGGGACGAGGCGCTGATGCGCACGATGGCCACCGCCGGCCGGACCGTGCTGTTCTCCGCGATGACGGTCGCGCTGTCGATGTCCGCCATGGTGTTGTTCCCGATGTACTTTCTGAAGTCGTTCGCTTATGCCGGCATCGCGGTGGTTGCCTTCGCGGCGGTCGCCGCGATCGTGGTGGCGCCGGCGGCCATCGCGCTGCTCGGCCCACGGTTGGACTCCTTCGATCTTCACCGCCTTATGAGGCGCCTGCTGCGGAGGCCGGAGCCCGTCCAACGCCCGGTGGAGCAGACGTTCTGGTACCGCTTAGCCAAGTTCGCGATGCGCCGGGCCGTCCCGATCGGGCTCGCGATCATTGCGCTGCTGGTCGCGCTCGGCATGCCGTTCATCGGTGTCAAGTGGGGCGTGCCCGACGATCGCGTGTTACCGACATCGAGCTCGGCTCGTCAAGTTGGGGATCAGCTTCGCGCCGATTTCGCCGACGACTTGGCGACGAACGTGACACTGGTGATCCGGGACACCAGCGGCGTCACTCCGGCGGAGCTGGCTCGGTACGCCTCCCAGCTGTCGAGGGTTCCCGACGTGTTGTCAGTATCCGCGCCGAGTGGCACATTCACCGCTGGTGCGCTTGTCGGACCGCCCTCGGCTGCAGCCGCGATAACGAAAGGCAGCGCGTTTCTCACCGTTTCGAGCAGCGCGCCGCTGTTCTCGCAGACCTCCAAGACGCAGCTCGACCGGCTGCACGCTGTTCCGGGTCCGGGCGGCCAGCGTGTCCTCATGACCGGGACTGCGCAGGTAAACCGTGACACTGCCAACGCCGTCACCTCCCGGCTGCCCATCGTGCTCGCGGTCATTGGCGCAATCACGTTCGTGTTGTTGTTCTTGCTGACCGGCAGCGTGGTATTGCCGCTGAAGGCGCTGGTGCTCAACGTCTTATCGTTGACCGCCGCTTTCGGCGCAATGGTGTGGATCTTCCAGAATGGCCACCTCGGCGGGCTGGGTACCACGGCCACCGGCACACTGGTGGTCAACATCCCGGTGCTGCTGTTCTGCATCGCGTTCGGGTTGTCGATGGACTACGAGGTATTCCTGGTGTCGCGCATCCGGGAGTACTGGCTAGCGTCTGGGCGGACGCCGGCCGACAACGACGAGAGCGTGGCGCTGGGGCTGGCGCATACCGGCCGGGTGATCACGGCCGCGCCACTGATCATGTCGATTTCGTTCGCCGCGTTGATCGCCGCCCAGGTGTCGTTCATGCGGATGTTCGGAGTTGGACTGACGCTGGCGGTGCTGGCCGACGCGACGCTGGTGCGCATGCTGTTGGTTCCGGCTTTCATGCATGTGATGGGCCGGTTCAACTGGTGGGCACCGAAACCGCTTGCGCGGCTGCGCGAGTGGTTAGGGATCAGCGACCCCGACCCTCCATCAGAGCCGGCGGCGGAGGGTCAGCGACCGATGGCTTCGGCAACGGGCGGCGAGTAGTGCCTGGAGCCCCCTGTCGGGATTGAACTGACGACTAACGGGTGGAGTGGATTTGATGCCCACGCCGTCAGGACAGTAAAGGGGCCGCCCCAGGTGCGACCCCTTTTGCGTTTCGTGGTTCAGCTGATCGATTCCCTGAACTCAATGGCTTCCTGCGCTACCCGCACCGTCTCGGCGATGTCGAGGACAGGGTAGATCTGGTAATCGACGTACGGGCCGAACTTGCTGGTGGTGTCCATCAGGTCGGCCGGGTTGTCGGTCTCCACTACGGAGAACGCTCCAGCGCCGTCGATCCGGCCGACGAACTGGTGGAATGTCGTGCTGTCTGGTGGCGTCCACTTGGAATACAAGTCCAAAATTCGCCGCTGAGCCGCCTCGTTGTCTGTTGCGGAGCCGTTCAGCCGGAAGGTCATCGAAACCACGTATTTCATTTCTTCCTCCAAGGAATAGGGTCGTGGCCTGGTTGCCTGTGCGTAACCCGCACGGCTCACAGTGTCCTCCCCAGGCCTGCTCAGTCTTCCGAGTAGTCAACTACTCCAATTTCGCCTGCGGCCGGGTGGACCGTGCCGGCCGAGGGTGTGGCGCCCTGCCCGATCGCCGAATCGTGGTGATTTCGCAGTGGCGTGTTGTGAGCCTCCTATCGGGATTGAACCGATGACCGCTCGCTTACAAGGCGATCGAAGCCGAGTTCGGCTGGGTTCGCACTTATTCATGCATGCCCGCCACCTGCGAATGCGCATTCGTGACAGTTCGCCGTTGTTCGCCCTGATCCGCGGGGGTTGACGGCAAAGTGACGGCAAAGTGACGGCAAAATTAGTGGTACTTTCGTACGAGATTCTGTGGTTCTGGTTCGAAGCCTGCCGGAGGGATCCACCGTCGCGGTGGTGCTGGATGTCGCCGCCGGCGGGGGCGCCGCAATCGGCGGGGGCGCCGTGATGGCGGTGGATGTGCCCATCAGGACACCGCCGGCCACGCCCAGGAAAAGCTGTCTCGCATGCGGCGTCTACTGCGCCGGTGTCCAAGCGCCGGATTGTCTCCACGACCGACTGGGTGTAGACACAAGTAGACTACATTTATGTCTACCTCCACGACGACGATCAGGGTTTCAATCCAGACTCGTGACCGCCTAGCCGCCCAAGCCCGTGAACGAGGGATCTCGATCTCCGCTCTCCTCACCGAACTGGCCTCCCAGACCGAGCGCCAGGCGATCTTCCGCGCCGAACGCGACGCCACCCAGGCCGAAGCGACTGCCCACGCCGTCCGCGAGGAGGACCGCGATTGGCAGGACACCGCAGGCGACGGCCTTGCCTGAGCCGCGACGGGGAGACCTCTGGCTGGTCAGCCTTGGCGCGGCTCGCGCCGGTGAGCCCGGCAAACATCGCCCCGCCGTAGTCGTGTCCGTCGACGAGCTACTCACCGGCATCGACGACGAACTCGTCGTGGTCGTGCCGGTGTCAAGCTCCCGCTCGCGCACCCCACTGCGGCCACCCGTCTCGCCCGCTGAAGGTGTGGATACTGATAGCGTCGCCGTCTGCCGCAGCATCCGCGCAGTCGCCCGCACCCGCCTAGTGGAACGACTCGGCACCATCAGGTCCGGCACGATGGGCGAAATCGAAGATGCCCTGGCCCTCATTCTTGGCATCCACAGGGCACAGGAGCGTGGCGAGGCGACAGCCCGCCACCCTTCCTGAGTGACACATCGTGGTGACCGGTGGTGGATGGGGGCGGCCCAACAAGAGCGACGCTGCACTACACGCGCTAGACGGCCGGGAGCCCCCACGCCCAGCGAAGGGCCTGCTCGAATGATCTAGAACCACCGTGCCCGCCGGTGTCCACCGACTCATTTACTATGTCGACGCCCGGCATTCTCTGTCCGCTTAGCAAGTCTTGAAAAGTCTTGCTCGCCGCTTCGGCAGTCTGCGTGACAGCACCTCCGCGCCGCGGCTCGTGGCTGACAACGCGGGCGCGGGGGCGCTTTCCGCTGAGGGCGGTGTTGCGTAAGGGTCGGTCAGGATCGGCTGGGCCAGCCCGACCTGGTTGTCGAGTGGACAACGTGAGCGTTCAATTCCGCACGGTGTCAGTGGATTTAGGTATCAACTGGGATGGTGCGCGCGTTGACAAGGGTAGGTCGCCCGCGATCGGCGATGCCCGATTCCACGAGCTTGATGACCTCGTCGGTGGTGTGTGCTTCGTGGGCGTCCACGCCGTAGCTGGCGGCGGTGCCTACGACATTCAGCCCGGGCAGGTCCAGGCCGGGAACCCCCGGCGTTTTCTCCCACTTGCCGAACTCTTTGAGGACCCCGTATTCGGCGTTGGATGCGACCACGATGGTCACCGGGATCCGGTAATGCGCCGCTGTCCACAGCGCGGTGATCGCGTAATGCATGGAACCGTCGCCCATCAACGCCACCACGGGGCGATCCGGCGCGGCAAGTTGAGCGCCAACGGCAGCAGGTAGCCCAAAGCCCAGTCCGCCACCGGCGGCTGATAAGTGCGAGAACGGGTTGCCGGGCCGGATACCGTTAGTGATGGGGAACTCGTTGCTGCCGGCCTCGCTGACCCACAGCGTGTCTGGGGGTGCGGCATGCCCGACGGCCGCCTATAGCGTTTCGGGTTTGAGCGGTGTTTCCGCGTGCTCGATGTCGGGGATCGGGGCGCGCGGCGGTGGAGCGGGCCGCTGGGTTGGTTTGGCCGCAGCGAGTAGGGCCTCGGCGGCGCTGCGCAGGTCGGCGATGATCGCGTCCCCGACCGGGGCGCGGGCGGCTTCGTCGGGATCGTTGGTGATGTGAATAAGGCTTGTGCCTGCGGGCAGATAGGGTCCGGGGACTCGCGGGTAGTACCGGAACACCGGAGCCCCGATCACCAGTACGAGATCGCGTCCGGTTAGCGCTTGGGAGATCCATCCGGCACCGGGCGGCAGCATGCCCTGGTACAACGGGTGATTCTCAGGGAATCCGCTCCATCCGGTCAGCGGGGCCGTCCACACGACAGACTGGGTGCTTTCGGCCAACCTGATCGCCGCGTCCCACGCCCCGTAGCGTTCGACGTCGCCACCCACAATCAGCGCCGGTGATGTCGCGGCTTCGATGCGCGTACAGATCTGCTCGGCGAGATCTGTGGGAAAGCCGACCGCTTGGGTGACTTTGCGGTCGCGCACCGCGGCGATGTCCGCGGCCTGGGTGTCGTCGAGTTCGGCCTGCATGTCGTCCATCGGCAGCGAGACGAACACCGGGCCCATCGGTGGGCTTGTGGCCAGGTGGATGGCGTGGGCGAGCACAGCGGGAGCCTCGCTCGCGATTGCCGGTTCAGCCGCCCACTTCACGAACGGCTTGGGCACCGTCGTGGGCTCGATGTTGGTCAGCAGGCAGTACTGGTTTTGCATGAAGCGGCGCTGGTTTCCGGCGGTGACGATGAGCGGGGTCTTGTTGACGAATGCGTTGTAGAGCGCACCCTGGGAGTTGCCCATGCCTGGAGCGGTGTGAACGTTGACCACAGCGGGTCGTCCGGTGATCTGGGCATAGGCGTCGGCCATCCCTACCGGCACCATCTCCTGGAGTCCCAGCACATAGCGGAAATCTTCAGGAAAATCCTCCAGCAGGGTCAGCTCCGATGAGCCGGGGTTGCCGAACCAGGTGGTCAGCCCGTACGCGCGGAACAGGTCGATCGTTGCTTGCCGAACGCCAATCATGTCGGACCTTCTCTTTTCCGCGGCAGGCCAAACCAAGGGCAGATCGAGGCTACGCTCACGCGGGAGTCTGTGACACCGTCGTGGAACCGAACCGGCCAGTCGAACACAGATTCGGCGCCGCCCAGGGTGTTTTCGTAGCTAGAAGAACTTTTTGAACTGAGCCTCCTGTCAGGATTGAACTGACGACCGCTCGCTTACAAGGCGAGTGCTCTACCACTGAGCTAAGGAGGCGAGAACCGGCTGACAGCCTATCGGGTCAGATGTCCTCGTCGCGGTGACGCTCGGCCTCGGCCCGCAGTACCCGCTCCGATGGCACGGTCCGCGGCGGTGAGCGCCGGGCCGGACGCCGCGGCAGCATCGGGATCCGGTCGGCGATATTGCTCAGCGGGTTCACCACCCGGCTCAGCGTGGTCACGGCGTCCCGCAGCGTGTCGATGGTCGGAGCGAGCGCCTCCAGCCCCGGTGCCAGCCGGTTCAGCGTGTCCGCGACATCCGCCAGTTGCTCGAGTGGACCATTTCTCGCGGTCAGCTTGTCGACCAACCCATTCTCGGCAAGCAGCCGGTCGGCCAGGCCGTCCTCGGCGAGCACCCGCTCGATCAGGCCGTCATCGGCGAGCAGTTGATCGACCAGGCCGCCGGGCGCCAGTGCCCGCTGCAGGCCGCCGCCTTCTTCGGTCAGCCGGTCCAGCACGCCGCCGGGCGCGGTCAGCCGATCCACCACACCGCCGGGGCGCATCAGCCGGTCGAGCGGGCCGTCCGGTGCCAGCGCCCGGCCCAGTGGCGCGTCGTCATCGATCAGGTGCGTGAGCCGATTGGCCCGCTCCAGGGTGTCCTCGAGTCCGAAGAACCCGGCGACAGACGGCGACCTGGTGCGCGCGCCGGCGTCACCGAGCGTTCGCTGCGCCATACCGAGCGCCCCGCCTGCGACGTCGAGGCCGGTTTCGGCGACCGCGAGCCCGATCCGGACGGGAGCGGTGGCGAGCGACGCAAGGTTCTTGCCGAGGTCCATCGCCCCAGTGTATTGGCGCAGCATGGGGCCCCTGAGCGCTTCGCCGGGGACTCGTCGGACTAAACTCACAGCAACTTCACAGGCCACGTGCAGGATGTATGCAAGGGCATGCGGGGAGATTGGCGGTATGGCAATGCCAGCGACATCAGAGTCAAAACCGGACGCCCGGGTCCTCGTCGTCGACGACGAGACGAACATCGTCGAGTTAC
>JAOPWF010000380.1 GCA_025965815.1 Mycobacterium sp. | reverse complement strand
GGTCCTTCCGGACGCTGAACTCGTGATCGTCGGTGGTCCGGCGCGGGCGGAGCTCGGCTCCGACCCGGAAGCGCGGCGGCTGTGCGACTTGGCTGCCGAACTCGGTGTCGCCGACCGGGTTTGCCTGTACGGAGCCGTCTCCCGCGACGAGATGCCCGCGCTACTGCGCGCGGCCGACGTGGTCGCGTGTACTCCGTGGTACGAGCCGTTCGGCATTGTGCCGCTGGAGGCGATGGCCTGTGGGGTGCCGGTGGTGGCCTCGGCAGTGGGTGGCATGCTCGATACGGTGGTGCACGACGTGACCGGCCGGCTGGTACCGCCTAAGAACCCGCAGCGCTGCGCGGAGGCGATCCGGTCTATCCTGCGGGACTCCTTCTTGCGACGCAGTCTCGGTGCGGCCGGGCGAGACCGGGCCCGCTCCCGGTATTCCTGGGACCGGGTTGCCGCGGACACCCTGCGGATCTATGAACGGTTGGTGCCGGTGCAGGACGTGGTGTCGATGGAGGAGTCGAATATCCAGTCCGGCTGATCAGTGCGTGTCGAGGATCTGCAGTGCGCGCTCGACGCGGGCGGGTAGCCGTTGGCGCTGGGCGGCGACCGCGGGGATCTTGCGCAGTGCCTCGGCGGCAGCTTTGGCATGCTCGGCGTCGCGCAATGCGGCATGCAGCAAGGCGCCAGTTGCTTTCAGGCAGGGTGCTATCGGGCGCCGAAGCCATGTCGTCAGCACCGCGTTGCGCAGGCTGCGGGCATCCTGCGCCGCGTTGGTGGGCCGAATCGCAGAGGGCTGGTGAATGGCTACCAGCCCGCTGCAGTAGCACAGGTCCCATCCGAGAGCGGACATGTCGAGGGCCAACAGCTGCTCCTCGCCGCGGAAATGCAGGACAGGGCTGAAACCCCCGGCCGCCTGGAAGGCCGCCTTGCGGGTGATGGCGGAGCAGGACAGGAACCCCAGGATGGAGGGTCCGGGTAGATCCCGGCGTTGACCGAGCGGACTTTCGGCCAGTTGCGCCACCAATGGGTCGTCGCGGCGTTGCGGCCACACAATGGTCCGTGCGGCGAGCAGCCCCACACTCGGGTGCCGGTCGAAGGTCGCCTCGGCGATGCCGGTTGCGTCCGGAGCCCACCACGAGTCGTCGTCGCAGAACGCGACATACGGGGTGGAACAGGCCGCCACGCCGACGTTGCGCCCCACCGCCCCTTGATTGGAGTCCAACTCGATCAGGCTCACCCGCCCGGACGACCGGGCCGCGATCTGTTTCACGGCAACCACCGAGTCGTCGTCGGAGCTGTTGTCCACCACAACAATTGGACATGCGGTGGTGTCGAGCAGCCGATCGAGCACACCAGTCAGTCCCGCCGCACGATTCCGGCTGGCGATCACGAACGAGGTCCTCGCCGGCCTTGCCGCGGCGGTTGCCATAACAGAGAGGGCTACCCCGAAAGCTAGTAAGAAAACTACGTTTGTCGCATTAGTTCCCGGGTACTCGCGCGTCGTGCGAGAACTGCGACGGGTCCTGGTCACCGGTGGAGGCGGCTTCCTGGGCGGTCACCTGTGCCAACGCCTGCTCGATGACGGTGCGGGGGTCGTCTGCGTGGACGACCTGTCCACCAGTGCGCCCGGCGCGGGGACGTTGCTGGGGGACCGGCCGGGCTACCGGTTCGTGCAGCACGACATCAGCGAGCCGATCGACCCTCGGCAGCTTCCGGGAACGTTCGACACCGTGTTTCATCTGGCCTCGCCGGCTTCGCCCATCGACTATCTGCGCCTGCCCGTTCAGACCCTGCGCGCCGGCGCGCTCGGGACCGCCGCGGTGCTGGACTTCGCCGAGCGGTGTGACGCGCGGATGGTGCTCGCCTCCACCAGTGAGGTGTACGGCGACCCCACGCAGCACCCGCAACGGGAAACCTATTGGGGCAACGTCAATCCGGTCGGTCCGCGCAGCGTGTACGACGAGGCGAAGCGGTTCGCCGAGGCGTTGACCTTCGCGTACCGGCGTTCGCGATCCGCCGATGTCGGGGTGGCGCGGATCTTCAACACGTACGGGCCGCGGATGCGTTCCGACGACGGGCGAGTGGTCCCGACGTTCTGCCGGCAGGCGTTACGAGGGGAACCGATCACCGTCTCCGGTACCGGCCGCCAGACCCGCTCACTGTGTTATGTCGACGACACGGTCGCCGGGCTGCTCGCCCTGGCCCGGGCTGACGTTAGCGGACCGGTGAACATCGGCAATCCGACCGAGCTCACGGTGTTGCGGATCGCCGAGTTGATCCGCGACCTTGCGCTCAGCGACGCCCCCATCCAGTACGTAACTGCGGTCGAGGACGACCCGCAGCGCCGCTGCCCCGATATCGCGCTGGCCCGTGACCAACTGGGCTGGCAGCCGGCGGTGCCGTATCGGGAAGGCCTCGCGCACACGATCGACTGGTTCCGAGTGCACGAAGAAGTGTCAGAACTCGACGGTGTAACAGGATAGGGGGCCGCGGTGCGCATTCTCGGTATCAACGCGGTATTCCACGACCCCGCGGCTGCTCTGGTGGTGGACGGAAACGTGGTGGCAGCCGCCGAGGAAGAGCGGTTCTCCCGCCGCAAGCACGGTAAGCAGGCCGTGCCCTTTTCGACATGGGAGCTGCCCGTGCAGGCGGCGCGCTGGTGTCTGGCCGAAGCGGGCCTACAGCCATCGGATGTCGATGTGGTCGGTTACTCCTACGACCCCCGGTTGATGGATGCCGAGACCGAGCACATGGAGGGGCTCGACCGCGATTGGGAGTATCTGCGGACGCTGTATGCCGAACGGGCGCCGCGGTTCCTGGCCTCGGCGCTGCCCGGACTGGATCCCGATGTGGTGCGCCACGTGCGCCACCACGTCGCGCACGCCGCGTCCTCGGCACTGGCGTCACCGCATCCGGACACCGCAGTCCTGGTGGTCGACGGCCGGGGCGAACGAGCCTCCATGCTGTCGGGCACTTACCGGGACAACAAGATCGATGTGCTGGCTACCCAGTCGCTACCGCACTCACTGGGCCTGCTGTACGAAAGCCTCACCGAGCACCTGGGTTTCACCCGGTCCAGTGACGAGTACAAGGTGATGGCGATGGCGTCCTACGGCCGGCCACGCTTCATCGACCGGTTCCGTGAGCTCGTCTACGCCTGCTCCGACGGCGGTTTCCGCACCGAACCGGTGGACTGGAACTCCTTCACCCCGCGGCGGGTCGCCGGCTCGGGTGGTGGTCCCGCGCTGGCGCGGCCCGAAGCCGACCAGGCCGACCTGGCGTGCACCGTGCAGCAGTTGGTTGAAGAGGTGCTGCTCGCGCTGGTCGACTGGCTGCGCGCCCATACCGACAGCGAAAACCTCTGCCTCGCCGGGGGAGTGGCGCTCAACTGTGTCGCCAACTCCAGGATCTACGCCGAGAGCGGCTTCACCAACGTGTGGATCCAGCCTGCCGCCGGGGACTCGGGCACCGCCCTGGGTGCCGCCCTGGCCCTCGCCGGCGAGATGGGCGAGAACATCACACCGATGCCGTCGGCCGCGCTGGGCAGGGGCTTCTCGGATGACGAGATCGCCGCGGTGCTCGACGAAGCGGCGATACTCTATGAACGCCCCGACGACCTGGCCACCGTGGTAGGCGACGCCCTGGCCGACAACCAGTTGGTCGCCTGGTTCCAGGGCCGCTCGGAATTCGGGCCCCGGGCGCTGGGCCGCCGCTCCCTGCTGGCCGACCCGCGCCATCTCGACAACCTGGAACGGCTCAACACCGTCAAGGGCCGCGAACAGTTCCGGCCGGTCGCGCCCATGGTGCTCGCCGAGCACGCCGCCGACATCTTCTCCGGCGGCCCGATCCCAAGTCCCTACATGCTGTTCGTGCACGACGTCGCCGCCGACTGGCGGTCCCGGATACCCGCCGTCACCCACGTCGACGGCACGGCCAGGATCCAGACCATCGATCGCCGGGACGCGTTGCTGCACAAGACGATCGGCTGCTTCGCCGCCAGGACCGGGGTGCCGGTGATCGTCAACACCAGCTTCAACACCGCGGGCAGGCCGATGGTCGACAGCCCCTGCGACGCACTGGAGTGCTTCGGCAGCGCGCCGATCGACCTGCTGGCGATCGGCCCCTTCGTGGTCAGGCGGCGCCGATGACAACGAAGTTCGCGGTCGTCGTGCCCACCATCGGCCGGGACACGCTGCAGCGCCTGCTGACCGCCCTCGACGAGTCCGGCGGTCCG
>JAOPWF010000365.1 GCA_025965815.1 Mycobacterium sp. | reverse complement strand
AGCACCGGGTTGTTCTTGGTGCGCCGGCTCAGCACCTGCACCACGCGACGAATCTCGTTGTCGCGCCCGATGACCGGGTCGAGCTTTCCTTCACGCGCGGCCGCCGTCAGGTCGGTGGAGTATTTCTCCAGCGCCTGATAGGTGGCCTCGGGATCCGCGCTGGTGACGCGGGCGCTGCCGCGCACGTTGACGAACGCCTCGCGCAGCGCCTGCGGCGAAGCGCCGCTGTCGGTGAGCAGCTTGGCTACTTCACTGTCGCCTGCAGGAGTGGAGCCTGCGGAACGACCAGAACCTCCGGCCAGGCCGACCATCAAGTGCTCGGTGGAGACATACTCGTCGTCCATCTCGGTGGCCAGCTGCTGGGCAGCGGTGATCGCCGCGAGCGATTCGCGGGACAGTTGCGGCGTCGAGTTGGCGCCGCTGACCGACGGCAGCCGGTCGACGAGGCACTGCGCCTCGGTCCGGATGGTCGCGGGGTCGACGCCGACGGCCTCCAACAGTGGTGCGGCAATGCCATCGTTCTGGGTCAGCAGTGCCATCAACAGGTGGGCGGGCCGGATCTCCGGGTTGCCGGCGGTGGTGGCCGCCTGCAACGCCGAGGTCAGCGCCGCCTGAGTCTTGGTCGTCGGGTTGAACGAGTCCACGACTACCTCCGTTCCGTCTTGAAAGGGGTGGCGAAAAATGCTTGTCGCGTTGAACAACGCCGTCAAGGTTGAGTCTGTTCCGCTCAACCCTACCCGAATCGGCAAGCTTCCGTATCGATCCACCTACGAGATCGCCCACGGGCGGCGTACAGGCTGACCGGGTCAGGCCGGCTGCCGCCGCGCCGCCGTAGGCCAGCTGAGCAGGACCAGTGCGATGGCTCCGCACGCCACGTAGAGCCAGCCGAGGGGCACCTGGGTGCGCTCGGGCAATACGCCCACCATCGCCAGCGCCCCGCTGACGATCAGGTAGCACCCCGCGCTCACCATGCCACCGATCAGTCCGAGGTTGCGGCTGAACAGCCCGAGCGCCAGCCCGTACATCTGGGGGCACAGCACCCCGCAGCCGGCCAGCGCCAGGCACGCACCGATCGTGATCGCCCACGCCGAGAGTCCGATCAACAACCCGGAGATCACCAGCACCGCGGCACCGACACCGAACAGCGCCAGCGAGCCCAGTGCCAGCAGCCTGGTGGACACCCTGACCGCCAGCGCCCCGCACGCCAGCTCGCCGATCAGGTTGGCCGCACCGACGATCAGCGCCATCAGGCCGTAGGCGGCCGGCGAGAAACCCATACCGTCCTGGTAGAGGAACGGTCCGACGACCCCGAAAGCCAGCTGCGCAGAAGCCATCACACCGAACACCAGCACGAAACACAGGAAGACCGGATTGCGCAGAGCATCCCTTGCCACCTGCCAGGTGGCGCGCACGTCGAGCGGGGAACGATTTTGTACAGCAAGGGTTTCCGGCAATATCAACACCACGGCGGCTGCGGCGAGGGCACTGAGTATCGCGATCAGCACGAACACCAGCCGCCAGGAGACGAACTGGACCAGGACCCCGCCGACGGCGGGGGCCAGCACCGGTGCCGGCGATCTCGCTCATGGCACCTCTGGTCCCTGTTGTCCCAGTACTGCATTCAGTCGGCGAAATCCCAGTACTGCAGCCACCTCACCGTGGCGAACAGCGCAAGGGTCAGGCCGTAACACCCGAGGACGACCGCCGCCCCGACAACACTGGTCCGCAGGCCTGCGCCGTCGACCGGGTCGAGCCAGCGGCGGAACGGCCGAGACACCCACGGCATCAGCCACCACTGCATCACCGACACGCTGACCACCTGGCTCAGCCACAACGCCAGCCACGGCTGCGCCCCGTAACCGTCGAGAACCGGCCCGAAGAACCGCGACAGGATCATCACCGTCGGATACAGCACCAGCAGCACCATCATCGCGGACTTCCAGTCCGGCGTCATGAGGGTCCTGCCGTTCTCGGTCCGCACCGTGGTGGCGAACGGCGTGGTCGAGGAGAGCGGCGCGAATTCCTTGGTCAGGCTGGAGCGCAACTCCCCCAGCACCTCGGAGCGTTCACGGGACTGCAGCCAGCGCGAGAGCTGGCCGGGGGTGCGGAAACGCACCAGCGACAGCCATTCGCCACCGGTCTGCGGCGGGAACAGTGCGGTGCCCTCGAAGCCGGAGAACTTCGCGCTGGCCTCGGTCAAGGCGACCTGGGTTGTGCGGAAATCGGCCTGGCGCCCCGCCGCCACACTGTGCCGGAAGGCGCTGATCTCCGGCGGCGACGGCTGGCCTTCGATGACCACGACATCCGTTGAACTGCGCCAGTAGCCGCGGGCCTCACCGTCGCGCAGCACCTCGGCCCGGTCCGCACTCTCCAGCCACTCATGCAGCCGGTCCTCGGTGTCGAACGTGACCCCCACCGCCCAGTCGAAGTGCGGCGCGTCGTGGACCGTCGGCGTGGCCGTGTCGAAACCCGTTGCGGCGCGGGCCGATGCCATCAGGTCCGCCAGCCACATATCGAAACCCTCGGCGTCCGCCGCCGGATGGAATACGGTGACCGCCGTCGCGTGATGTTGCGACGTCACGGCGGATCGCCTAGTCCGCCGTCAGCCGGCGGCCCTGCACGTACACCTCGGCGATGGACGTCTCCCTGATACCCATCAGCAGGCCGAAGAGGGTTTGGTCGCGGGCCAGGTCGGCATCGTCGGAGCGGACCGCGTTGCGCAGCAGGCCGCCCAGGGCCGGGGTGCCCCACGGGTCCACGACGACGAAATCAGCCTCCTTGCCGAGGTCGAAGTTGCCGAACCGGTTCTCCATGTCGAGCGCACGGGCGCCGCCGAGTGTGCCGATGAACAGCATCTCGGCCGGGTGCATCGACACTCCGGCGTCGCCGGGCTCGCTGATGTGCTGTTTGAACGCATCGCCGAGCACCCGCGGGATCAGCCATTCGTCACCGCCGCCGACATCCGTTCCTGCCGAGATGTTGACACCGGAGGCGACGGTGCGTTTCCACGGCATGGTGCCCGACCCGAGAAACAGCTGCGAGACGGGGCAGTGCGAGATCGACGTACCCGTCTCGGCCATCCGCTCCAACTCGACATCCTGGCAGTGCACAGAGTGTGCGAGGATGGTCCGCCTGCCCAGCAGGCTCTTGCCGCCGACGTTGGAGCCGGGCAGGAACTTGCCGTCGTAGGTGTCCAGGTACGAGTTGACCTGATAGGTCTCCTTGGTGCTGTCCACCTCACCGGTTCCGGGGCGGTTGTTCTCGTTGAGGTGGCTGTGCACATAGACGCCGCGGTCGCGGACCTCGTCATAGAGCTCACCGAGGTTTTTCAATGTCTCGGTGGTCACCGACAGGGAGAACCGCGGAATGATGGCCACGTGCAGCAGCGCGGTCGCCACGTCGCCGGTGTCGGCGGCGTGCCACTTGTCGATCTCGGCGCGGGTGAGCCGGATCGCCTCGTCTTCTGAGGTCATCAGCGGTTTGGCGGTGTCGCCGCCGACGGTTTGGATGCCTCGGCCTGCGACGATCCGCAGACCGGCTTTCTGGGTCTCGGTGAACAGCGCGTCCTGGGCATGCGGGAACGCCGAGCCGAACGCCATGGCCGCGGTGGTGCCTGCCGCGATACGGCGGTTGGTGAAGTCGACCGCGGCCTGCTGGGCAAACTCCGGGTCCGCAAACTTCGTCTCCGACGGGAACATGCACAGGGTCAGCCATTCCAGCAACTGGCCGCCGCCGTACGAGTCACCAGCGTAGGTCTGCGGGAAATGGATGTGGGTGTCGACGAACCCCGGGAGCAGGAAGCCAGGCCGATGGTCGCGCACCGTCCCCGACTCGTACTCGGCTGGGATCGCCTGGCGTTCACCGCAGTACGTGATCACGCCACCGTCATCGACCCCCAGTGCACCGTCGGGAATCGACACCAGCGCTGCGGCCGCTTCGCTGACCTTCGGACTTCCGGCCACGTGGAAGACGTGGCCAAGGTGAATCTGACTCACAGCAACTCTCCAGTCTCGGGACGGGCCCGGTTGGGAATCAAGCGGGACGACGTTGCCCGCCGATACCCGGATATCGCGGGCAGGCCGTACCCTGCCAGGCCGAACGACGCCGGCCGCGGAGACGACAGACGTGATGACAATACCGAACCGAGCGCCAGTGGGGCGTCCTTTACTGACCCGACCGCCATAACACTCGGCAAACTTAGTCCCGCAAAGCCCTCGGGTTGCCTTGAAGTCGGTCCAATCGACGCGGGTCCGCCGCGGCGAGCGGCAACCCACCCGGCAGGGGCAGTAAATCGGCATTACTGCCATTACGAAAGTCGTCAGGCATCTCGGGTACCCGCCCGCACCGCGGTGGCGCGACGGCGACGCCTTGCTCGCTGGAGGCACCTGGCCGCTCTCCGATCAGCAACCTGAACTTCGCCGGCTCATCAACGTGTGGCCGCTTAGGCGGGACGGACCCGCGCCCGGCGCGGCCGGTCTGGTCCCCGGCGCGATGTGCACGTTTCACGGTCTGCACGCCGTCCCGACATCAGACGGATGGCGCGCGGCTCCCTGTTTGCTACCAGCTGTGAATCCTTCCTCGCCTCGTTCAAGATGGGAAATTCGGTCACGGTGGGGGCAACATCTGCACAACCCTGCCCTCCGGAGGATCGACATGCGCAAACGTGGGCTGATCGGCCGCCCCGCTTGTTACCGTCTGCTCGACGTTCTCGATCGCGACGACGAAAGGCATCGCCATGTCGGGCGATTGGGGCTCCGTGCTGACAGAACTCATCCCCCTGGCGCTGGTCGTCGCTCTCTCACCGCTGTCGATCATCCCGGCCGTACTGGTGTTGCACACGCCGCGGCCCAAACCGACTGGCTTCGCCTTCCTGGCCGGCTGGCTGGTCGGGCTGGCCGCACTGACCGCGATCTTCGTCGTGGTGTCCAGCCTGCTCGGCGGTCTCGATAAGGCCCCGAGGTGGGCATCGTGGCTGCGCATCGTCGTCGGCGTCGCGCTGATCGTGTTCGGCATCTCCCGCTGGCTGACTCGCAAGCGGTCGGATCACTCGCCGGCCTGGCTGCGATCGCTCACCACCATCGGTCCGGGCCGCGCGTTGGTCACCGCCGCCGCGCTCGTCGTGATCAACCCGAAGGTGCTGTTCATCTGTGCGGCAGCGGGTTTGGCGATCGGATCCGCGGGTCTGGGATCGACCGGTGCGTGGATCGCGGTGCTCTACTACGTCGCGGTGGCCGCCTCGACGGTGGCCATCCCGGTGCTGGCGGTGGCGGTGTCCGGTGACCGCCTGGACGGCCCGTTGGCCCGGCTCAAGGACTGGATGGAGAAGCACAACGCCGCTCTGGTCGCCGTCATCCTCGTCGTCATCGGACTACTGGTGCTGTACAAGGGAATTCACGGCCTCTAGGCCTCGCTCGTGGGCAGACCGAGCTCCGCGGCGTCCGCCGTCAGGTATCGCTGCACGCTCGGCGCCACCAGCCTGACCACTTCGTCCACCGACAGCGACGCCAGCGGTGGGACCGCCATGATGTAGCGCAGCATTGCCGTGCCGATCAGGTTCGTCGCCGCCAGCATGGCCCGCAATCTGGCCTGCTTGCCGCCACCGAGCACGGCGGACACCGCGGTCAGCACGTAGCTCTGCATGAAGGCACGAAACGCCTCGTGGGCATCGGGGTTCGAGGTGGCCGACTGCAGCATCGCCACCATGGACGTCGCGGTGTCCGGCTCCTCCCACATCTGCAGATACGCGCGCACCATCCGGGTGCCGATCTCGCCGTCGCTACCGGCCATCGCGGCGACCAGCACGTCGGGATCGAGGATCAGCCGCATCGACTCACGGAACAACTCGGCCTTCGAGCCGAACAGGTAGAGCACCATCGACGGGTCGACGTGGGCGTCGCGGGCGATTGCGCGCAGTGTCGTCTTCTCGTAGCCCTCCTTGGCGAAGCGCCGTTTGGCCGCGCCCAGCACGACGTCGCGAGACACCGGCTCGCCCTGACGCCGTCCCCGCCGCTGGGTCATCTTCGCTATGTCCCCCAGGCACGTTACGGTCGCCGCAACACAAATTCACCATGTGATGAAAAGGCGGCGGACAGGGCCACCCAATCGCTTCCGCAGCACACCCCGCCGAGCCACGAACCGCCGGCCGCGCTGCGGGCCGAGGATCTGGCTTCGCCGCCACCTGAGGATCCGCGTGGTGCGGGCCTGGCCGCCTCGGCGCTGCCGCTCACCCTGGCCGGTCTGCTGCCCGCGGCGGTCCTGCTGCTGGTGTTCCCCCGCCAGGTGTGGCTGCGGTTCACGGTCACGGTGGTGTTCTGCGGCGTGGCGCTGACCATCGCCGCACTACTGCGCTACCTGTTCGGCTCCATCGACCAGAACTTCTGGGGTGTCACCGCAGGCCTGACGCTGGGCGCACTGGCCACCGGGTTGGCGCTGCTAGGTCTGGGCTCACTGTCCGGAAGGCCCGGGCTGGCGATCGGAGCGCTGGTCGCCGTCCTGCTGGGCAATCCGCTGTCCGGGCTGGCCAGCGCCGCGGAAATGCTGCCGCGCGGCTGGGGTGCGTTCGGACAGTTCCTGCCGCAGGGCGCCAACGCCACCCTACTGCGCTCCACCGCATTCTTCGACGGCGCCGGGGCCACGACCGCGATCGTGGTGCTGAGCTGCTGGGCACTTGCCGGCGCGGCGCTGATCGTCGTCGCCGGACTGCGAAAGCGAAGTTAGACTCGTCCGGCGTGGGCCTCGACGATCGTGACGCGCTGCAGATGCTGCGTGACGCCGTCGACCCCCAGTGCGGTTCGGACGAGCTGATCCGCCGGTTCTACACCCGATGGTTCGCCATCGACGTCTCGGTCCGCGACCTGTTCCCGCCGGATATGGGCGCCCAGCGCGCCGCCTTCGCGCAGGCGCTGACCTGGCTGTTCGGCGAACTGATCGCACGTCGCGCCGAGGAGCCGGTGGCGTTCCTCGCGCAACTGGGCCGCGATCACCGCAAATACGGTGTCGCCCAACACCATTACGACACCATGCACGAGGCCCTGTTCACCACGCTGCGCAGCCACCTGATCGAGAGCTGGGACGACAAACTCGCCGAGGCGGCGCGGCACGCGGTCACGTTGGTCACCGGGGTGATGCGCGGGGCGGCCGACGCCGAAAAGGGGCCGCCGTACTGCGACGGCACCGTCGTCGAGCACATCCGGGTGTCCCGCGACGTGTCAGTGATCCGGCTGCAATTGGACCGGCCGATGTTCTACCACCCCGGGCAGTACGTCACCGTCCAGGTGCCGCAATGGCCGCGCCGATGGCGCTACCTGAGCCCGGCGATCCCCGCCGACCGCACCGGCGCGATCGAGTTTCACATCCGGTCGGTCACCGGCGGCATGGTCAGCACGGCCGTCGTCGGTGAGACGCGGCCCGGGGACCGGTGGCGGCTGTCCAGCCCGCACGGCGGCCTGGCGGTCGACCGCGATGGCGGCGATGTGCTGATGGTGGCCGGAAGCACGGGGCTGGCACCGTTGCGCACCCTGATCATGGATCTCACCCGGTACGGCGAGAACCCGCGGGTGCACCTGTTCTTCGGCGCTCGCTACCCGTGTGAGCTCTATGACCTGCCCATGCTGTGGCAGATCGCGGCGCACAATCCATGGCTGTCGGTGTCGCCGGTGACCGAGTACACCCGCGACCCGCCGTGGGCGTCCGACTACCCCGACGTCCAGCCGCCCCGCGGATTGCACGTCCGCCAGACCGGCCGGCTGCCCGAAGTGGTGACCAAATACGGAAACTGGGGTGACCGGCAGATCCTCATCTGCGGCGGGCCCGACATGGTGAACGCCACCAAGGCGGCGCTGATCGATAAAGGCGCACCGCTGGAACGCATTCAACACGATCCTGTGTCGCGCTGAGGTGTGACAGAATCCCCCGATGACTGAGTCTGAGTTGCTCACCGTCACGCTGCACGACCCGTCGTCGCCGCTGAGCGCCACCTTCGTCCCGACCGCCGGTATGGTCTGCACCTCGTTGTCCGACGACGGGGTGGAGCTGCTGGGCCAGCGCCGCGGGCTGCAGGCCTACGTGACGACCGGCAAGACGATGGGCATCCCGATCCTGTATCCATGGGCAAATCGGTTGAGCGCCAACAAGTATGGGGTCGCAGGCGCGGTCGTCACGCTGACTTCCGGCACCGGTGGTGTGCGCACCGACGAGCATGGCGTTCCGATCCACGGTGTGCTGGCGGCCTACCCCGGCTGGCTGATCGTCGAGCAGTCCGACAATCAGCTGACCGCCGTCCTGGATTACGGAGGTAAGCCGCGGCTACTGGCGAGCTTTCCGTTTCCGCACTTGCTGAGGTTGGACGTCACCCTTGCCGATCGGGCCCTGACGATGCGCACCACGGTGACACCCACCACCGCGGCATCGGTTCCGATGTGCTTTGGATTCCACCCCTACCTGAAGCTTCCTGACGTGCCGCGGGAGGAGTGGCAGCTCGAGACCCCGACGATGCGGCGCCTGCCGGTGGACAACTGGGGAATTCCGACCGGTGCGACCGAGGACTGGCCCGCGGGTACCGAGGCGTTGGGCACCAGCGAACTCGACGACGGCTTCGACAAGGTTCCGAAGGGCGCGAAGTTCGCGATCTCTGGCGGCGGTCGGCGCATCGAGGTGAGCTTCGACGAGGGGTATCCCGCTGCCCAGATATTCGCGCCCAAGGCCGACGACGTCGTCGGCATCGAGCCGATGGCCGCCCCGACCGACGCATTGCGCCGGGGCAATTACCACCTCGCCGTGCCGGGTAAGCCGGCGAGTGCGCAGTTCTCGATCCGGACGGCGAGCTAGCGCCGGGGACGGCGGGGCTGCCAGACCACCAGCGCGGTGCTCTTGGGCACGACGGCGACGTCACGACGCTGATTGGCCCGCAACAACTCCATCTCTTCGGCCATCTCCTGCATGCGCGACTGCAGCGCGTCGACCTGGTTGGTCAGCTCGATGATGCGCTTGATGCCGGCCAAGTTCACACCCTCGTCCTGAGATAGCCGCTGCACCTCGCGCAACAACTCCACGTCGTGCTGCGAGTAGCGACGCCCTCCGCCGGTACTGCGCTGCGGGCTGACCAGACCGAGCCGGTCGTAGGTGCGCAAGGTCTGCGCGTGCATACCGGCCAGCTCGGCGGCAACCGAGATCAGGAAGGTCCTGGCTTCGTCGTGGGAACGATTGGCCATGGCTAGGCCCCCGCCCATCCGGCCCGGGGGTCGAAGCCACTGGCCCGCTCCGCGGCGGCGTAGGCCTCGAGGGCTTGCTGCGCGGGACCTTCGAGGTGCGGGGGAACCGCGACCTTGACGGTGACCAGCAGGTCGCCGTGACCCCCGGAACGCTTCGGCACGCCGCGCCCACGCACCCGAAGGATGCGCCCGTCCGATGTTCCCTTGGGCACCCGGACACCGACCTTGCCTTCCAGCGTCGGCACCGAAAGTGTTGTGCCCAACGCCAGTTCGGTGAAGCTGACCGGAACGTTGACGATCAGGTCGTCGCCGTCGCGGCCGAACACCTTGTCCGGGCGGACGTGCACGGTCACATACAGATCACCCGACGGCGCACCGCGCAGGCCGGCCTCACCCTGTCCGGCGAGCCGGATCCGCTGGCCGTCCTCGACACCCGGTGGGATCCGCACGTTGATGGTGCGGGTCCTGGTGGTGACGCCGGTGCCCTTGCACTCCTCACACGGGTGCTCGATGATCGATCCGCTCCCGCGGCAGTCGGTGCACGGCTCGGAAAAGCCGAACGCGCCCTGATTCCGGTTGATCACACCGGAGCCGTTGCAGCTGGGGCACACCTTCGGGCTGGTACCCGGACGCGCGCCGCTGCCGTGGCAGTTGGTGCACGGCGCCGGACTGGTCAGCCGTAGCGGCATCGCCACACCCTTGGTGGCCTCCAAGAAGTCCAGCTCGGTCTCGGTCTCGAGGTCGTTGCCGCGGCGCGGCCGGCTGGGCCTCGGCTGGGCACCGGGACCGCGATTGAACAGCCCACCGAACAGGTCGCCGATATTTCCACCGCCGGTCTGACCGGCGGCGTCGAAGAGATCGTTGAGGTTGAACTCGCCGCCACTGCCACCGAACCCACCGAAGCCACCGCCGCCGGCACCATTGAAACGGCCACGACCGAGTCCGCCGCCGGCGAACAGCCGACGCGTCTCGTCATACTCCTTGCGCTTGGCCGGATCCAACAGCACTTCCTTGGCCTCCGTCACGGCCTTATATCGTTCCTCGGCCGCCGGGTTGTTGGGGTTGGCATCAGGATGCAGATCGCGCGCCAACTTGCGGTAGGCACGCTTGATCTCTTCGGCACTGGCGCCAGAGGAGACGCCGAGCTCCTTATAGAAGTCCTTTTCGACCCATTCGCGTTGGGCCATTGCGCGTCACCTCCTTGCCTTTCTTCTTTAGCGTCCGGTCCGGTTAGTCACCGGTCGGCAAATCTGATTCTGCGTTCTGCTCGCCCGATCCGGTGGACTTATCGACCGTGTCGTCATCTGCGGTGTCCTCATCGACGGCATCGACGACACCGACGAGGGCGTGCCGCAGCACGAGATCCCCGAGCCGGTAGCCCTGCCGCATGACGTTGCCGATAACCGGCTTCGAGCCGTCGCCCTCATGCTGGACGGCTTCGTGCAGGGATGGGTCGAACTCGTCGCCCTCGGAACCGAAGGCGGTCAGCCCGAGCCCCTCCAGCGCGCCGGTCAGCTTGTCGGCCACCGCCTTCAGCGGCCCGGTCTCGAGGTCGCCGTGCTTGCGGGCCCGGTCGAGATCGTCGAGCACACCAAGTAATTGGCCGACGACGGCCGCCTTAGCACGCTCCCCCGCGACCTGCTGGTCGCGCAGGGCGCGCTTGCGGTAGTTGGCGAAGTCGGCCTGCACACGCTGCAAGTCGGCGGTCAACTCGGCGACCTTGTCGGCCGTCTCGGTCGTCACGTCTGCTTGAGCCGAGTCCGGTGCGGCCCCGGTTGGGGCCGCACCGGCGGTGTGATTTCCCGGGTCGCTTCGCTCCGGCCTCCCGGAAGGCGCACGCACCGCTCCAGTCTCGGGATCGATGCGCCGTCTGTCGGTGATGGTCACCGGCTCGTGCGGATCGCTCTGAGTCACTTGCTCTCCCGGTCATCGTCGACAACTTCGGCGTCCACGACGTCATCAGCATCGGGGCCGCTGGGTCCTCCATTCCCGCCCGCGGCCTGCTCGGCCTGGGTCGACTCGTAGATCGCCTGACCCAGAGCCTGTGACTCCTGACCCAGCTTCTCCATCGCGGACTTGATCGCGCTGATGTCGGTGCCGTCCAGCGCCGTCTTGGCCTCGGCCACGGCGGCGTCGACCTTGGACAGCGTGTCCTCGGGGATCTTCGAGCCGTTTTCGGACGCTGCACTCCGCTGTTCAGCGACGAACTTCTCCGTCTGGTACACCAGCGACTCGGCCTGGTTGCGGACGTCGGCCTCCTCGCGGCGCTGGCGGTCCTCGTCGGCGTGCGCTTCGGCGTCCTTGATCATCCGGTCGATCTCCTCCTTGGAAAGGCCGGAGCCCTCCTGGATTTTGATCGTGTTCTCCTTGCCGGTGCCCTTGTCCTTGGCGGTGACGTGGACGATGCCGTTGGCGTCGATGTCGAAGGTGACCTCGATCTGCGGGACACCCCGCGGGGCCGGCGGGATGCCAGTCAGCTCG
>JAOPWF010000295.1 GCA_025965815.1 Mycobacterium sp. | reverse complement strand
TGAGCTCGGCCAGCGACAACATGGCCACCGACCTGCTGATCGAACGGCTCGGCACCCAGGCCGTCGAGCAGGCGCTGGTACATGCCGGTCACCATGACCCCGACAGCAAGACCCCGTTCCCGACTATGCAAGAGTTGTTTTCGGTGGGCTGGGGCGAGCCGGATCTCCGCGAGCAGTGGAAGCAGGCCTCCCCGCAGGGCCGTGCGCAGCTGCTCGCGCAGACCAATTCCCGCCCTTATCAACCCGATCCGACCCGGACCCACACGCCCGCATCCGATATTGGCGCCGAATGGTATGGCAGCGCAGAGGATATCTGCCGGGTACACGCGGCACTGCAGGCCGCCGCGGTGGGCGACGCCGCACCGGTCAAGCAGATCCTGTCGGCGATCCCGGGTATCGAACTCGACCCGGCCAAGTGGTCCTATATCGGCGCCAAGGGCGGAAACCTGCCCGGGGACCTGACATTCAGCTGGTACGCCGTCGACCACACCAACCAGCCCTGGGTGGTCAGCTTCCAGTTGAACTGGCCGCGATACCACGGTCCCACCGCGGCGGGCTGGTTGCTCTCGATCGTTCACCGGGCGTTCGGGCTGGTGCCGGTCGCGACCTGACCCGCGCTACCGAGTGGAGCGCAGCGTCCAGACGTGACCGCGGAAGTGCATCACCGTCCGGCTCACCGGCGCGACGTCGATGCGCCAGAACGACCTCGGCGGTGCGTCCAGCGCGACGACGATCGCCGCGCGGATCAGCGAGGGGTGCGTGACGGCGATCAGCCGGCCCTTTGTCGTCGTGAGCGACTCCATCCAGTCGCGAACGCGGTTGATCAGGTGGACGATCGACTCGCCGCCGTGCGGGGCCCGCGTCGGGTCGGTCAGCCACACCGCGAGTTCGGCGGGGCGGACACCGCTGAGCACGTCACCGCGCCATCGCCCGCAGTCGAGGTCGGCCAGTCTGGGTTCGATTCGCGCCTGCAGCCCAAGCAGTTCCGCGGTCTGCCTGGTCCGCTTCTCGGGACCGGTCAACGCCGCATCTGCCATGCCGAGTTCGATCGACGCGTCGACCTGACGGTGACCGACGGAACTGAGCGGCTCGTCGGTGGGGAATCGCCCGGCCGCCATCGCATCCGTCATGGCGTGCGATACGAGGGTCAGTCGGACGGCCTCACTCACGCCGACAGACTCGCCGCCCGTTCAGTGGCATTCCGCTCGCCCAGCAGCCGGGCCGCCATCGGCGCGAAGACCAGCGCGATCGTCGCCCACAGCACCAACTGTGTTCCCAGCGAGTACAGCCTGAACTCGTAGAGGTCGTCGGCCGGGAAGGCGGCCGGAGTCTCGTCGATCGTCGGCAGCACCAGCATCACGATTGCGATCGCGACGACATAGGCCCCCGCCGCCATCAGCGTCGCGCTCCATCCGCCGAAGCGCGCCGCCAGCCGCCGGCCAAACCAGACCGCACCCACCAACAGGGCAGCGGACAACACCACCATCAGCACGTAGAGCAGCGTGCGCTGCCGGATCGTCTCGTCCAGGCTGACCGCGGGCGGGTTAGGCGGATACTTCAGCAGCGGCACCAGGTAGAGGGCGACGAACATCCCGGCGGCCAGCAGTACCGAAAGCAGCCTGGGGTGGGGGTACCTCCCGCTTGCGGGGGAGATGTTCCCGACGCGGCCGTAGGCCACGCAGTAGACCACCGCGAACAGCACACCCATCGCGACGCTGAACGCCAGCACCCCAAATCCCATGCCCACGTTGGCCTGTACGCCGCGGCTGAACAATTCGACGCCGTGTTCATGCGCGCCAGCCCCAGGAGCACCGTCGTGCATTTCGCCGAGCCCGTCCTCATAGGCGATGGCGCGGGCGACGACCGGTTCGACGAAGATGCGTGCGAAGACGAACGACAGCACCCCGCCGACAGCGCCGGCCAGCAGGCCGCGCACGATTATCCGCTTTTCCATTGTTCGGCTGTCCGTTCGCTAACGGCGGTCAATGGCAGGGGAAGCCGAGCAGATGACGAGCGTCGTGGACGAACTCGTGCACGTGGGTGTCGCTGCCGAACACCGACGTGGCGCCCTGGTCGAGGCCGACGAAGTAGAGCACCAGCAAGGCGAGAAAGGCCGTCAGCGACAGCCACAGCGCCGCGCCGGCTACCGACATATCGATCGCGGGTGCTGTGGATTTCCGGGCTTGCGGAGAGGTCATCGTGGAGCTCCTTCTCGGGAGTTCGCGTCCCGTTTCAAGAGGTGAGACAACGAGCGTCGGGTCTGACTGTGCACAGTGGCGCGACCGTTCTGGACTCTCACCAGATTCCTTCGCCTGTCGATTACATCCCTGTTTATAGCATCCTAAAGGTTTGGTCTAGCCCCCCGTGCCGTAACCCAACTGGGACGCCGTGTACTTCGCTGCATCGGTCACCGGGACAGCCTGGACGGCGGTGCCGTAGGCGCATATCTCGGTCCAGACGTCGCCGAGTTCAGTGGTGTCGAACCGCATCGCGACGATGGCGTTGCCGCCGCGGTTGCGGGCCTCGGTGACCAGCCGTGCCATCGCCTCGTTGCGGCTCTCGGCAAGGTTCTTGGTCATCCCCTGCAACTCGCCGCCGAACATCGACTTGAAGCCAGCGCCCATCTGGGAGAACGCATTCCGAGACCGGACGGTCAGCCCGAACACCTCTCCGCAGACGCGCTGGATGTCCCAGCCCGGAAGATCGTTCGTCGTTACGACCAGCATGGGCGGCCTTTCTGGAGGAGCGTGAACACGAAATGGGCGGTACCCCCGGGTGAGGGTACCGCCCATTTGTGTCGTTGTTACTCCGTTGCGGTGGCCGCACCGGCGGTGCCGGCCTTAGCCAGATCCGGCTCCGGCTCCTTGACCGGCTTGGGAGCCCCGTGGAAGGTGAACACCGCGTCCTCGCCGGCACCCTCGCCGTCCCAGTTGTCGACGTCGACGGTGACGAGCTCACCCGGTCCGACTTCGTCGAACAGGATCTTCTCGCTCAGCGCGTCCTCGATCTCCCGCTGGATGGTGCGCCGCAACGGGCGCGCACCCAGCACCGGGTCGAACCCGCGCTTGGCCAGCAACGCCTTGGCGTTGTCGGTCAGCTCCATCGCCATGTCCTTGGCCTTGAGCTGCTTGGACACCCGGCCGATCATCAGATCGACCATCGTGATGATCTCGTCGCGCGTCAACTGGTGGAAGACGATGATGTCGTCGATGCGGTTGAGGAACTCCGGACGGAAGTGCTTCTTCAGCTCGTCGTTGACCTTCTGCTTCATCCGCTCGTAGTTCGACTCGCCGCCGCCCTGGGTGAAGCCCAGCCCGACCGCCTTCGAGATGTCGGAGGTGCCCAGGTTCGACGTGAAGATCAGCACGGTGTTCTTGAAGTCGACCGTGCGTCCCTGACCGTCCGTCAGGCGACCGTCCTCGAGCACCTGCAACAGGGTGTTGTAGATCTCCTGGTGCGCCTTCTCGATCTCGTCGAACAGCACCACCGAGAACGGCTTGCGCCGGACCTTTTCGGTGAGCTGGCCGCCCTCTTCGTAACCCACGTATCCAGGTGGGGCACCGAACAACCGGGACGCGGTGAATCGGTCGTGGA
>JAOPWF010000262.1 GCA_025965815.1 Mycobacterium sp. | reverse complement strand
TGCCGGTGGTCTCTCTGGTCAAGGGCCTCGAGCAGGGCACCAATATGCGAATGTCGCAGATCGTCGCCGAAGTCCTGCCCGGACATCCGGCCGGCATCCTGGCCGGGCCGAATATCGCGCGTGAGGTCGCCGAGGGCTATGCCGCCGCGGCGGTACTGGCGATGCCCGACCAGCAACTGGCCGCCAATCTCGGCAAGCTGTTCCGCACCAAGCGGTTCCGGACGTACACCACCGACGACGTCGTCGGCGTCGAGATGGCCGGCGCTCTGAAGAACGTCTACGCCATCGCCGTCGGCATGGGCTATTCGCTGGGCATCGGGGAGAACACCCGCGCCATGGTGATGGCCCGGGCGGTGCGCGAGATGTCCAAGCTCGGCGAGGCGATGGGCGGGCACCGGGACACCTTCGCGGGGCTGGCCGGGATGGGCGATCTCATCGTCACCTGCACCAGCCAGCGCAGCCGCAACCGCCACGTCGGCGAGCAGCTCGGCGCCGGCAAGCCGATCGACGAGATCATCGCCTCGATGAATCAGGTCGCTGAGGGCGTCAAGGCCGCCAGCGTGATCATGGAGTTCGCCGACGAGTACGGTCTGAACATGCCGATCGCCCGCGAAGTGGACGGGGTGATCAACCACGGCTCGACCGTCGAGGACGCCTACCGCGGGCTGGCGGCCGAGAAGCCCGGTCACGAGGTGCACGGCTCGGGGTTCTGACGACCTTCGAACGTGCTCCGGATGCCCGCCAGCATCGCGATGTGTGCCTTGACCGCCTCACGCACCGTCACCGCCGCCAGCGGCCGGGGCGCTTCCATCCGCATCCGCTCGATGACGTGCGTGCCGCGGTCGGTGTGCTCGAAGCTCACCACGCTGTGCAGTCGCACCCGCGGGAATTGGTGCGCCTCGGCGATCACGTCACCGGAAACGGGTACCTGCAGCCGCGCCAGGTAGCTGGTCCAGATGGTCAACGGCCCCAACGGGATCCGGTCCCACACCCGGTACGTCTGCTCATAACCACCGGGCGTTTCGCGTCGTGACGTGCTGTGCACGGACACCACCAACGGGTGCACCAGCCTGATGTTGTTCAGGTCCAGATAGAAGTTGCGAACCTGGTCCGCCGCCCCCGGTACTTCTTCGGTCAGTGTCCGCTCGGCTCGGGTAATCCACCAGCTCACGGCTGCCAACCTAGCCTTTAACGTCCGGGACTTTCGGTCCCTGGCCGCCGAGTGTGCGCTCAGGGCGTCGAGTGTGCGTTGGCGGCGGCCTTTCGCCACATTGCCCGCCCAGGATGCACGCTCGCAGCTGACTGGACCCCGAAACCCAAGAACACGGCATGCCATCAGGATTCAGCAAGCTAGCCGCGGCCGTCGAGACCGATTTGCTGGCAGGCCACAAGTCTGACTTGTGGCCGGGAACATGTCGAACTGCGCCGCTGATAGCTGTGAATTACCACTTGAAAACCTGTGGATTGGCTGGAGGTAGGGCCGCGACGGCAGGCCATGGCTACAGACTTAGGTAGCGAATTAAGGGTCGGCGCTGCGTCGAGTGCCGCCCGGCAGCCGTTGCGATAGCCAGTACTCAACGAAGGAGCTCATCGATGTTGTTCTCCGCCCACACCGCCCGGCGCGTGGTCGCCGGCGCGATAGGTACAGGCGCGTTCGCTGGTGTGATGCTGTTCGGTGCCATCCCCTCAGCGCTGGCGAACGAAGATCCCAACGCCAACCCACCGAACTGCAGTACCGCCGACCTGGAGGGCGTGCGGGCCGGCGTGGAAGCGTCGACGTCGGCGTACCTCTTCACCCATCCGGACGTGAACTACTTCTTCACCAGCCTCGAGGGCGTGCCACGGGATCAGGTCCTGTCGCAGGCGAAGACCTACATGGCGAAGAACCCGCAGGTGCAGGCCGAGCTGTCCGGCATCCGCCAGCCACTCGTTGACCTCAAGAATCGTTGCGGCGCGCCGCCGGCCCCGCCGACGCCGTAGGCGGCACGTCGGGAAATCAGGCCCCGACGATGAAGCTGCCCGCCGGAGTCAGTACGAAGCCGGTCTGATCCTGCGCGTTCGTGCAGGTGGTCGTGCCCGCTCCGTCGACACCGCAGGTGACGTTCCGGAAGCTCAGCCGGGTCATCGGGGGCAGCGGTTTCACCGCGCCGATCGCCGCGAATATCGGGTTTGCGGCGTTCGCGAAGCCCGGCGCGCCCCGGGAGGCACCGCTGACCAGGTTCGCTTCGCCTGGGGCCGCCGGGAGCGCCCCGCTGCAGCCGTAGGACCCGTTGGTGCGGTCGAAGGCGCACGTGAGGCCGTCGGGCGTAGCGAAGGCGTAGTAGCGGTTGTCCATCACCGAGTATTCGGAGGGCTTCGCCGCGGCGTAGCCGTTGATGTTCGGAAGTTCGGGCGCTGGTGCCGGATCGGCCCAGGCTGCCCCTGGAACACCGATCACTGCCGCCCCCGCGGCACTTACCAGGCCGATCAGTATTCTGCTCAGCACGAGGACACCTTAAGCGGTGCCATCGTGATGCGCAGCACTACGCCTGCCAGAAGTTCCCGCGGCCTGTTAGCGTCCCGAATAGACCGATCAGTCTATTAGATGACGACGATAAGGCCACCGATGACCGCCACCACCGACTCCGCGCCGCAGATGAGCGGGCTGGAATTCCTCCGTCAGACCAGCACCCTGACCGAACTGCCGCCCTACATCGGCACGCTCATCGGGCTGTCGATCGACGAGGTTGAGCACGGCCGCGTCACGATGAGCCTGCTCACCCGACCCGACTTCGCCAACCCGTTGGGCACCCTGCACGGCGGGATCTGCGCGACGTTGCTGGATTCGGCGATGGGTTGCGCCGTGCACACCACGCTCGACTCCGGCGTCGGCTACGGAACGCTGGAGCTGAAAATCAACTACATCCGGTCGGTGCCCGTCGACGGGGTGAAGCTGACCGCGTCAGCCCAGACCATCCACGTCGGCCGCAAGACAGCCACGGCGGAAGGCCGGGTGCACGACCCGGACGGCAAGCTGGTGGCGCATGGCACCACCACCTGCATCATCCACCGGTAGCGATCAATTAAGTCGCGCCCCCTGCATAGGGAAAGTAATCTGGCTGGGGAAGTCCGTCATTGACCTGGGCGTTGCCTGGCGACTGGCATACGGATTGGTTGCTTCCCAAGGTGGCGCACGACTGCTGGCTACTCTGGCCGGGATCACTCGGGGCCGCTGCTGCCGAGCCGCCCGCTGCAGACGGAGCCGGAGCGGCGGCGGCAATCGGTGCGGCGGCGATCGCTACCGCAGCAGCCCCCGCCGCCAACATCGGTGCGATATGGGTGAATCTCATTCTCATGGTGGCACTCCTTCGATGATGGCCGTACTCGGCCAGTTCCAGAATTGCGGTCGGTGTGTTGATTTGAAGTTGGCTCTCACGACCGCATTTGGGCAGTCACCGTGCCGGTGGCCGCCTCCGCCTCAGAGCAGGAACGCTTCGCCACCGTAGGGATAAAAGCTGACAGGCGGAGGGGCGTCGTTGATCTGGGCATTGCCCGGCGACTGGCAGATCGTCCCCGTGCCACTCGCGGAGCAGGTCTGACCCGAGCCCGGAGCGGCCGCGGCAATCGGTGCAACGGCGATCGCTACCGCAGCAGCCCCCGTCGCCAATATCGGTGCGATGTAAGTCAGTTTGATTCTCATGGTGATCCTCCTAGTAGTTGGGCCGTACTCGGCTAGTTCCAGAATGGGGCTTCGGCGGACGCATGTCGTCACTGCTGACACCCATTCGGCGCTTCCCGCCACCCGGAATCCGGGCTTACCTGCTAACGATGCACGCCGATTCCGCCGCGCGCTCCGAAAAGGCGCTGCGCCAGTGACGTTCGGTTGTGTGTTGATCTGAACGTGGTGTCCAAAAAAAGGGGCGCCGGCGTGACAACAACTGCCACGCCGGCGCCGCCTGGTCGTTGACCGCTATCGGTGCCCACCGCCGTGACCGCCGAAGCCGCCGCCGCCGAGCAGGAACGCATCGCCGCCGTAGGGATAGAAGCTCACGGGCGGAGGTGAGTCGTTGATCTGCACATTGCCCGGCGACTGGCAGACGTTTCCGCCGCAGGACTGCCCGGTGTCAGCGGCGGCGATGGGTGCGGCGGCGATTGCTACCGCGGCAGCCCCCGCCGCCAACATCGGTGCAATGTAGGACAATTTGATACGCATGGTGGTAACCCCATTGATGGTTGGTCGTTTTCGACT
>JAOPWF010000134.1 GCA_025965815.1 Mycobacterium sp. | reverse complement strand
CGGGCGAGCAGGAGATCTTCGCGGTGCCGGACGGCCAACGCGCCGCCGTCTTCGACGAGTCGCTGCGGCTGCTCAGATCCGTACTCGACAACGACGAGGTCTCGTTCTCGGGCCGATTCTTCGAGGTGAACTCCGCCGGGGTCGGCTCACGCCCGGAGCAGCCGCTCGATATCTGGCTTGGCGGTTCGGCGCCCGCGGCCCTGCGCCGGATCGGCCGCCTCGGCGATGGCTGGCTCGGCAGTTTCCTCACCCCCAACGAGGCGCTCCACGGCCGCCAGCTGATCCAGGCCGCCGCCGCGGACGCCGGGCGTGAAATCGAACAGGGTCACTTCGGCATCAACCTCGCGGTGGCGGAGGGCGGAGTGCCGGATGAATTGGTCGCCGCCGTCGCCCAGCGCAGGCCCGATGTCGACCCGGCGGAGTTGATCGCGGGCAACTGGGACGAGTTGCGGCGCCGGATCGACGCCTATGTCGCCGCAGGACTGACCAAGTTCGTGATCCGACCGGCGGGCGGTCAGCGCCTCGAAACGTTCGTGGACCGGTTCGCCGCAGAACTGCTGCCACTTCAGAACTGACTGCGATACTTGACGGGCTAACCGAACCACCTGTCGCAGGGAGGACGCCACGAGCGGCGATGTCACACTGCGTCAGCTGAGGTACTTCGCGATTCTGGGCGAAGAGCTCAACTACCGTCGCGCCGCGGAGCGGTTGTTCATCTCCCAGCCGGCGCTGTCGACGGCCATCAAGCAGATTGAGCACCAGTTCGGCGTACTGCTGTTCACCCGCAACACGCGTGAGGTGGCACTGACCGACGTGGGGCGAGCCTGGCTGCCCCGGGTGCAGGAGGCGCTGCACGGTGTTGATGCGACTGTCGAAAGCCTCGTCGCACTCTCCGGAACGCTCGCGGGCCGGCTGCGGCTGGGTTATCTGATCGGCACTGGGGCGGATCTGCTGTTCCGGATCGTGCGGCACTTCGAAGCCGCCTACCCCGACATCACCGTGGAGCCGATGGAGTTCGACTTCTCCGATCCGACGGCCGGTCTCGCGGACGGGTCGACCGAGGTTGCCGTGATCCGGCCGCCGGTGGACCTGCCCGCGCATCGGATGCTCATCCTCGATTCAGAGGACTGGGTCGCCTGCCTTCCGCGTGATCACCGACTGGCCGACCGCACTGAAGTGGAAATCGCTGAGCTGCTTGACGACCCCATCGTCTGTGCCCCCGCCAGCGCGGGCAGGTGGCGGGACTACTGGATGGCGATGGATGCGCGCGGCGGCCGGCCACCGACCATCGCCGCCGTCGCCGCCACCTACGAAGTCGAGACCACCACGATCGCTCGTGGCCTCGGCATCAGCTTCACCACCTCAGCCGCCGTCCGGCTCTACGACCGGCCCGGCATCGTGTACGTGCCGATCACCGATCGACCACCGAGCTACACGGCGCTGGCCTGGAACCCGGCCGAGCTGTCCCACCAGGCCGACGCCCTGATCCGGCACGTTCAAGCGGAGTGGAGCTTCGGTGAGGGTTCCGGCCTGGAATCGCCGGACTTTGCTCACTGATAACCAACGGTTATCAGTACATCAAATTGTGGAACTTCCGAACGGCGCCTGCCTGGGGTTTTCTGTCAATTAGCACGCTCGACCCATCTGACTCCGGAGCAGCCATGACTGATGCCGCCGCACCACCCGCAAGCACCAATTCGCCGATCCCACCGTCGCACCCCGGTGGAGACGAGGACGCCCGTCTCGCTCAGTTCGGCTACACGCAGAAACTGGATCGCTCGGTGGGCAGGATCGCCTCGTTCGCGATCGGCTTCTCTACGATCAGCGCTACCACCGCGGTCTTCACCGGATTCGGCGCCGGATACTTCAGCGCGGGTGCCCCGTTCGTGTGGACACTGCTGCTCGCCGGCGTGGTATTCGCCATCTGGGCCGCCATCGCCGCGGATCTGGCCGCGAAGATTCCCCTCGCCGGCTACGCCTACCAGTGGACCAGCCGGATCAACGGCCCGAATCTCGGTTGGTTCACCGGCTTCGTCGCCCTGATGGGCTGGGTATGTGGCATGACCGGCGTCGGGTACATCCTGTCCGGTTACCTAGGCGGCCTGTTCGGCTGGAGTATGAGCCAGACGGCACAGATCCTGGTCGCCATCGGGGTGGTCGCCATCTGCGTGCTCATCAATATCTACGGCGTGCGCTTCGCGACCATGGTGAACAACATCGGAGTCAGCCTCGAACTGGTGATCACGCTCGGTGCCACCCTACTGGTTGCGATTATCGCCTTCTCGGCTCCCGAGAACCACCAGCCAATCTCGGTGCTGTTCACCGGCGGCGAGTCCAGTGACCACAGCAACTACGCGGTGGCCTGGCTCGCCGCCGCGCTTGGCCCCTTCTTCGGCCTGATCGGAGTGGAGTCCGGCGCCGATGTGGCCGAGGAGACGAAGAATGCCCGGCACGTGGTGCCGCGTACCATGCTCTACGCGCTGGCCACCTCGATCGTGATCGAGCTGCTGATGTACATCGTCTACGTGCTCGCCATCCGCGACACTGACGCCGTCAACGCCAACGCCTCCGCGCCGATCGAGGAGATCCTCAACCAGCAGGTGGGACCCGGAGTGACGAAAATCGTTGTCGCAGTTGCCCTGACGAACATCCTCGCCTGCCTGTTGGCCAACATCCTGGTTGCAACCCGGCTGACCTACTCGATGGCCCGCGACAACATGCTGCCCCTGTCCAGCGTCTGGCGACACGTGTCGCCGACCCGCCGCACCCCGACCTACGCCGTGCTGGGACTCGGCTGCCTGTCCACGCTGCTGCTGTTGTCAGCGCTGGTCAACGAACAGGCCTTCACCTACATCCTCGGCATCGCATCGCTGGCCTTCTTCTCGGTGTACATCCTGCAGACCGTCGGCCTGATCATCGGGGTGCGATGCGGCACCATCCCGGCTGCCGAACCCGGCACATTCGACCTCGGCCGGGCCCGGATGCCGCTCTACATCGTGGCTCTCGTCGTCTTCGTCGGCGTGGCCGTCGCGCTGATCTTCCTGCCGCAGTTCGCCGGCAACGGCTGGGTCTTCCTCGGCGTGGTGGCGGTGGCCGTGCTCTGGTGGGCCACTGGGCTGCGCCGCCGCCTACGCACCGGCGAGGCCGGATCCAATTTCGCCGAAACCCACCCTTCCTAAAGCCATTTCGCACCATCCTCGATTAGAAGGACACCCTATGATGACGATCAGCACCGACTACACCACCAGCAACCTGGTCAGCGTCGAGCCCGGCGCCATCCGCGAGGAGACGCCTGCCGGCTCGGTCATCCAGTACAGCGACTACGAACTGGACACCTCGAGCCCGTACGCCGGCGGGGTTGCCTGGATCGAGGGCGAATACGTGCCCTCGGCGGATGCCCGGATCTCCATCTTCGATACCGGCTTCGGGCACTCCGATCTGACCTATACCGTCGCACATGTGTGGCACGGCAACATCTTCCGGCTCGACGACCACCTGGACCGGCTGCTCGGCGGCGCTCGCAAAGTCCGCCTGGAGTCGCCGCTGGCCAAGGCCGAGCTGGCGACGATCGCGAAGCGCTGCGTCAGCCTGTCGCAGCTGCGGGAGTCCTACGTCAACGTCACCATCACCCGCGGTTACGGGAAGAAGAAGGGCGAGAAGGACCTCACCAAGCTGACCTCGCAGGTGTACGTCTACGCGATCCCGTACCTGTGGGCGTTCCCACCGCACGAGCAGATCTTCGGCACCTCGGCGATTGTGCCCCGCCATGTCCGGCGCGCCGGCCGGAACACCGTCGATCCGACGGTGAAGAACTACCAGTGGGGTGACCTCACGGCGGCGAGCTTCGAGGCCAAGGACCGGGGCGCGCGCACCGCGATTCTGCTCGACGCCGATGGTTGCGTGGCCGAGGGCCCCGGCTTCAACGTCGTCGTCGTCAAGGATGGCAAGCTGGCGACGCCGTCGCGCAACGCGCTGCCCGGCATCACCCGCAAGACCGTGCTCGAGTTGGCCGACGCCATGGGCATCGACGCCGCGCTGCGCGACGTCACCAGCCAGGACTTGTACGAAGCGGACGAACTGATCGCCGTCACGACTGCGGGTGGGGTCACCCCGATCACCTCGCTCGACGGTGAGCCGATCGGGGACGGAACGCCCGGACCACTGACCGTGGCGCTCCGGGATCGGTTCTGGACACTGATGGATGAGCCGTCGTCACTCATCGAGGCAATCGAGTACTAACGGCGGGCCCGCACGCGCCAGGCCCAGGCAACGGTGCCGAGCACCAGCACGACCAGCGCCAGAACCCACGGCCAGGCGCCGTGCTCGTGCACCCAGCCGGCCAGCGCGCCCTGTACCCGCCCCGCGGCGGCGATGACCGGATCGTTGGGATTGCCGTTGGCCGTGAACAGCCGCACCTCGTAGACGCCGTAGTAACCCACGTACAGCCCGACCAGCACCAGCAGCGCACCGCTGATCCGGTTGACGTAGGACAGGATTCGCCGCATCCGCTCGATCAGCGCGGAACTCGCGAAGGCAACCGCAACGGCGAGCACGCCGACGACGAGTGAGATACCGGCCGCGTAGGCGAGGTAGATCCATAAGCCGTCGAGAACGGTGCCACCACGAAAGGCTGCGCCGGTGACCGCCAGGAACGGTCCGACGGTGCAGGACAGTGATGCGATCGCGTACCCGACGCCATAGCCGAACATCGAGCCGAGCCGAGCCGTCGGCGCCCATCTGGTGCTGCGCGCCAACGGAATCGGTGTAAGAGCCGTGAGCTCCCGACCCATGAGCAGCCAGATGCCCAGTGCCACAAGCGCAGTGCCGATCAGCACCGTGACGTAGGGCAGATACCGCTGCAGTGTCGAGGCCACCGACACCGTGAGCAATCCGAACGCCGCGAACACCGCCAGAAAGCCCACCGTCATCGCCGCCGTCGCGGCCAGCGCGCGGCCTACCGCGGTCAAGCGGCTGGTCCCCTCACGGCCGACGACCAGAGTCAGGTAGGCGGGGAGCATGGCGAATCCGCAGGGATTGAGCGCTGCGACCAGGCCGGCGGCGAAGGCCAAGCCCACCAGGTCCTGGTCCACGTCGCGTGGTGGGCTAGGCGGTGAGGGCGATCACCCGGTTGGACAACTCCTGCTCCGACATGGCGGAAGTGGGGTTGTTCACGAAATCCGATGTGCCGTCGGGACGGAGGAACACATACGCCGGCTGCCACGGCACGTTGAAGCGCGCCCAGATCGAACCGTCGGCGTCGTTGAGATTCGTGAAATTCAGGTTGTATTTCGACACGAAGTTCTGCATGGCCGCCACATCGGAGCGGGCCGCGACACCGACGAAGGTCACCTTGGGGTTGGCGGCGGACACCTGGCTCACCGATGGGGCTTCCTGATTGCAGAACGGGCACCATGGCGTCCAGAACCACAGCACGGCGGGCTTACCCTGCAGACCGGTCCCGTTGAAGTTCGCGCCGTTGAGTGTGGTGCCGGTGAACTGCAGACGGTCGTCGGCGAGCGCGGTGGGTGCGAGGACGAGACCGAACAACAGCGCGGCGGCGAGCAGGCCCGGTGCCAGCAACCTGCCAAGGCGCGAAAATGCGGTTTTCATCGCTGTACCTCCTACGGTCAAGCTACGCCGCCTTGTGTCGTGGATCACACCCGTGGCGGGGGAATGTCATTACTTCGTCAGCCTGATGGGCCGAATAGGTCCGCGCAGATTGCGCCTCTGGGTCCGGTTCGGTGGTGCGGGCGAACTGCCACGGTTAGTTGTCCGCTCGGCCGGGCCGGCCGTGATTACTCCGACGACCGGGAGGTAACGGCATGACCCAACCATCAGGCATTCCAGTGTTCGAACGGTTCTTCCGCTCAGTCGCGAGCATCGACATCGACAAGAATGACGTGCGGCGTTATCGCGGCTTCGTCGACGAGCAACTCGACGCCATTGCCATCGCCGGACGCAACTCGGCGAAGTGGAACGGACGGGATGTGATCGCGCCGCAGGACCTGCCGATCACCAAGGGCCTTCAGGAGCGGATGCGTGAGTTCGACAAGCTGGAGGAGGCCGCGGAGATCCGCGAGCTGCTGCGCCAGGAGATGCGAGTACCACCAGAGGACGTCACGTTCTCGGAGGCCACCGAGCAGATGCTTCCGGAGGTGTTCGGCGGGCTCAGTGTCGCTCTGGCCAGGTCGTTTCGGGTGACCGATCCGGACTTGGTCAATCCGACGACCGAGCATTGGGACCGGGCGTTCACCGTGTTCAGATTGGTGATGTAGGGGAGTCCCGACGGCATCAGGGCCCGGCTTCCTTGACGGTGAACCGGAACTGTTCCGATACAGCCACTTTGACAGGGCTGACAGCGTGGCGACGGTGGCGCCTGTTTGGTACGTCACACTTTCGGGCAGTCCTAGGTGAGCGCCGCGAACGACACAACCCGAGTAGGACGGACGCGCACTGTGAGCACAGAAGACACCCAGGAAGAAAGCTCTGACCAGGAGTACGCAGGGCAGGCGACCGACATTCCGGAACCCAGCGACGAGCATGTCGAAAAGGCCAAGGAAATGGCCAAGGTCTATGACGAGGATCGCCCCACCGTCACGCTGCCCGGATCCGACGGAACTGTGTCGGGTACCGCCATCAACGACTGGCTGGACGACGATGGCAACGCGATCGATCAGAGCAAGGACAACGAGGACGCTCCGGACGCCGACAGCAAACCCGACGACGAGGGGTAGCTGTTCGGACAATTCGATCTGCGCCGGGCTCTCAGACCCACTAGGGCGAGGGCGACCGCAAATTCCAGCTAGCGGCAGGGTTGAATGGGTGTCAGCGGTGGCGACACCCGTTTGCTGGGGCGCAATGATCGAGGGATAGCCGAATACGGCGATCCAGCGAACAGGAAACAGCCATCCATGAAGACAACGATCAAGTACATCGCACCGTGGTTGGCCGCAGCCGCGGTCAGTGGGGCGATCGGCCTCGCGCCCGTCGCCCTCGCCGATACCGGCACCACGCCGGTCAAGGTCGCTGCGCCTGCACCGGCGCCTGCACCGGCACCGACGCCGTTCGGGAGTGGACCCGATCCTCTAGTGCCATCCGGCGTCAATCCCTACGTCCCATACGTGCTGGGGGCCCCGTTCAGGGACCCGGCCGGCGGCGTGGACCTGCCTTCTTGATACAGCACGCCCCAATGCCCGGCCGTCGAGCAAGCTCAGCGGTCGTTGTCGGTCAGCACAGCTAGCCACCGGCCGGTTACCGAGAAAAATCGGGTACTCCTGCAGCCCGGCGCCTGTGCGGCCGCACCGACGCCGACGTAGCGGGAAGGAACGCTGACCGTGGGTACACCGGAGCGGAGTGAGCCAGCAGGCGAGCAGCGGGACAGCATCTACGATGTCGTCGTCATGGGCGCCGGGCCCGTCGGTGAGAACGTCGCCGAACGGGCCAGGGCCGGCGGGTTGAGCGTCGCGGTGGTCGAGAGGGACCTGGTCGGCGGCGAATGCTCCTACTGGGCGTGTGTCCCGAGCAAGGCATTTCTGCGGCCGGTTGTCGCGGTGGCCGATGCCGAGCGTGTCGACGGCGCAAAAGAAGCCGTCCGCGGAGCGGTCAGCTCGTCCGCGGTTTTTCGACGCCGCGATCGCTATGTGAGCAACTGGGACGACCGGGTCCAGGTCGAATGGGTGAGCGGGATCGGTGCCAATCTGATCCGCGGTCACGCTCGGCTGGACGGCCCGCGACGGGTCGCGGTCGCCACCAAAGATGGCGTGCGAGTTCTCGTCGCTCGCCATGCGGTGGCGGTCTGCACCGGCAGCCGTGCCGCAGTTCCGGATCTGCCGGGCATCGCCGAGGCACGGCCGTGGACCAACCGACAAGCGAGCGAAGCGAGCTCGGTGCCGGACCGGCTCGCCATCGTCGGGGGCGGCCCGGTCGGCGTGGAGATGGCCACAGCGTGGCAGGGCCTCGGCGCCTCCGTGACGCTGCTGGCCCGCGGCAAGGGCCTGTTGTCCCGGATGGAGTCCTTCGTCGGCGACCTGGTGGCCGGCAATCTGACCGCGGCCGGAGTCGATGTGCGCGTTGGCGTCTCAGTCAAAGAGCTGCGCCGCCCGGACAGCGCCGGGCCAGTGACCCTGGTGCTCGATGACAAGGATCTGGAAGTTGACGAGGTGCTGTTCGCCACTGGACGGGAGCCGCTCACCGACGACATCGGTCTGGACACGGTGGGCCTCACCCCAGGTTCGTGGCTGGACGTGGACGACACGTGTCAGGTGCGCGGCGTTGCCCACGGCTGGTTGTATGCGGCGGGCGATGTCATCCACCGGGCCCTGCTGACGCACCAGGGCAAGTATCAGGCCCGAATTGCCGGCACGGTGATCGCCGCCCGCGCTGCGGGGAAGCCGTTGGACACCGCGCCCTGGGGTGCCCATGTGACCACCGCCGACGCCCACGCGGTGCCCCAGGTTCTGTTCTGCGACCCGGAGGCGGCCGCAGTGGGCCTGTCCGCAGAACAGGCCGAACAAGCCGGACACCGGGTGCGGGCGGTCGATGTCGAGGTCGGCGAGGTGGTGTCGGGGGCGAGGCTCTACGCCGACGGCTACCAAGGCCACGCGCGGATGGTCGTCGACCTGGACCACGACTATCTGCTGGGAGTCACTTGCGTCGGTCCGGGCATCGCTGAGCTACTGCACTCCGCGACGATCGCCGTCGCGGGTCAGGTTCCGATCCATCGGCTCTGGCACGCCGTTCCGTGCTTTCCGACCATTAGCGAGGTATGGCTGCGATTGCTGGAGGCCTACCGGGATTCGGAGCACAGCGAGGGACTCGCTATCGGCAATACGACCGCGTAGCGAAGGAAAGTGCCTGCTGGTAGAGGGTGTCGAGTTGCCGTGTACCAATCACAGCGTTCCTGGCGCCTTCGAGGCTGGTGGGGCAGGCGGCCGAGTGCAACAGCCCCCACTGGAGCGCCATCTGAGCCACCATCGCATGGTTGAACCCGTCGATGGCGGCGCGGGAGGCCGTGAGCTCCGGCGGTGCGGTAGGCGCACTGGCCGGGTCGAGTTTCCACTGTGTGAACCGGCTGTATTCCATCGCGTCTGTCGCGTTGATCTGGTCGTTGAAGGCGGCGGTGACGTAGTCGGGCGCGATCCGATTGGTGGTCGCGTACGCGGTCACCGCGGCCAGCACCTGCCGAACCCGTGGGGGATCCTCGATCGGGGTGCCGTTCACCCACTTGTACGCCGCCACCGGGTCCGCGGTCTGCAACCGTTGTGCCGCCGCGTCCACCAGGTCGAACAGCGGGTTGGGGTCGTCTGCGTAAGCCGGGGGCGCCGCAACGGCGATGGTCATCGCGAGCGTGGCCAAGACGGTGAGTCCCATGTTCGCCCTCATCATGATCACCAGGCTAACCACCTGCTACTGCGCACCCGCCACCATGATTCGCACAGAAAGCGCGGGCCATCCTTCCTCGGCTGTGACTTCGCCCAGTCCACGCGGAACGGAAACAGCGTTGCAGCACAACACCACCCCCTGGACAGCCGGTCGCCGTGGATCAAACCTGGGACCGCCTGGGATTCCGATGTCGAGTACATCATTGTCAACGGAATATCGGCCGTCCACAACTTCGATCAAAAGCGTTACAGTTGTCCGCCTTTGAACTGAACGCTCCAGCTCAGCCGACTGGCCCGACTGCCAGGGTCACAGGGGCGTCGTGTGGGCGCCCGGCCCGATCGACCCATCCGAGTCTGATGTTGTCGCCGGGGTGACGATGGTCGAACAAATTGGTCAGCGTTGTTGGTGAATCCACATTGGTACCGTCCACCGAAACGATCAAATCTCCGGGCGCTAAACCAATTTGCTCCGCAGGAGTGCCCCGTAGCACCTGGCTGATCCGGGCCCCCGAACCTGTGCGGTCGTCGTTGGTGATGCCGACGCCGAGAAAGGCTGTATCGCCGATGTGTACCGAGCCCGACGGCGCACCGGACCGGATCTGTGCGGCGATGTCCAGAGCCGTTCCGATCGGGATCGCGAAGCCCTGCCCGACACGGGTTCCCATCTGATACCCGTCGGAGGCCGCGGTGTTGACCCCGATCACCTGGCCACCACCGTTCACCAATGGCCCACCGGAGTCACCCGGGCGAATGTCGGCGGCAACCTGGATCAAACCGTCCACCGAGCGAAGATCCCCGCTGACCTCGTCCGTGGCAGTGACCCGCTGGTTCAACGCGGTGACCTTGCCCGGCGCCGGGGTCGGTGCACCACCCACTCCGCCGGCGTTGCCGATCGCGACGATGGGATCACCTATCGCCACCCTCGACGAGTCGCCCAGCGCGGCGGGGATGAGGTCGGTCGCGCCCCTGAGTTGCACGAGGGCGATGTCATGGCTGCGGTCGTAGCCAATCACGTCCACCGGGTAGCTGTGTCCGTTGCCGATGCTTGTCGCGGTGATGCTGGTGGCGCCTTCGATGACATGGTTGTTGGTCAGCACCTCGCCGGTGGGGTTGAGCACGATGCCCGTTCCCGCACCCTGCGCGCTCTGATAGTTCAGCGTTGTGTTGATGTCAACGATGGTCGGCGCGACCTGAGCCAGCGTCGCCGACGGGTCGACCGGGTCAGCCGGTGCCTCGCGAAGCAGATCAAGTCCGGATGCCGACGGACTGAGGCTCGGGGCGATGAGATCGACCGGCGATGCCTGCGCCGGTGGAACCGAGCCCAGCGCGAGCCCCAGCACGGCCGCGATGGCCAGCAACCCAAGGGACCACCGCGGAGCCCGGCGATGTTGCTGCAGTGCGCCCATGTCGTCCACTCCTCGCTCAGGTTTTCAGTGCTCAATCTTCCTCTTTGCCGGTTCCCGGCGGCGGCATGTGCGAAACATGGTGCTCAGCGGCGTGACCCCGCCAAATCGTGCGCCACCGCAGGGCACAGGCTCTGCCGTTGGTGCACGACGGCTGACTGACAGCCGTTTCACAGCTCGTGTCCAGGTCGCTGAGCTGCGGAGACGCTCATCGGGGCGAGGAGCCGGCCCGATCTATACATTGGGTTTCGAAGTGAATCGGGGCCTGTGCGTCGCAGCAGTTTCAGTTGTGGGAGGGGAAAGCCAATGGCTGAAGCCGATCGGGAGTTGGTGGTCGATGACCCTGACTACCCACTGTCGATGAACCGGAGGAAGTTCGTCGGTGCCTCGATCGCGGTCGGCGGAGCGGTCGCCGGAGCGCAACTGCTGGCGGGTTGCGACGACGCGGCGACCACCCAGAGTGAGACGGCCACGATCGCGGTGCGGATCAACGGCGAGCAGCGACAGATCACCGTCGACAACCGCACCTCGCTGCTCGACATGCTGCGGGAGCGGGCAGATCTGACGGGCACCAAAAAGGGGTGCGACCAGGGGGCCTGCGGTGCGTGCACTGTGCTGTTGGACGGGCAGCGGGTGAATTCGTGTCTGACGCTGGCGGTCATGCATGACGGCGCCGAGGTCGTCACCATCGAAGGTCTGGCCCCTAACGGCAGGCTGCATCCGCTCCAGCAGGCCTTCATCGACGAAGACGCCTTTCAGTGTGGTTACTGCACGGCCGGACAGATCCTCTCCGGCGTTGGCTGCATAGCGGAGGGGCACGCGGGATCGCCCGACGAGATCCGAGAGTGGATGAGCGGCAACATCTGTCGATGTGGGGCGTACACCAACATCGTGACGGCCATTTCGAAGACGGCGAACGGCCACTGATCCGCCGTGTTCCCATTCAGCTTCACCAAGGCGGCCGACGAGAAGTCGGCACTGGCCGCGGCCCGAGCGGGGGCCCGCTACATCGCCGGGGGAACCACGCTGATCGATTTGATGCGCGAGACCGTGGAGCGGCCCACCAAAATCGTTGACATCAACGGTCTGCCGTATCGCTTCATCGACCTACAGCCGTCGACGCTGCGAATCGGGTCGCTGGTACGGATGTCCGAGCTGGCCGCTCATCGGGGGGTTCGCGACCAATTCCCGGTGATCGCCGAGGCTTTGGAGCTCAGTGCGTCGGCCCAACTGCGAAATATGGCGTCCGTCGGCGGCAACCTGATGCAGCGGCCGCGATGCCTCTATTTCCGCGACGTCTCCGCTGCCTGTAACCGCCGAGAGCCGGGTTCGGGATGTTCGGCGATGGCCGGGCTCAACCGCGGGCACGCCATCCTCGGCGCGAGCGAGCACTGTGTGGCTACCCACCCCTCGGATCTCGCGGTGGCGCTGGTCGCGTTGGACGCGGTGATCATCACCCGGGACGAGGCAGGCGAACGCCGAATCCCCATTGCCGAGTTCTTTCGGCAGCCGGGGGACAGCCCTGACCGAGAACACAACCTGCGCGCTGGTGAACTCATCGTCGCTGTCGAGGTTCCGAGGGGACCGGAGATGCGACGCTCGGGTTACCTCAAGGTTCGTGACCGCCAGTCGCTCGAGTTCGCGCTGACCTCGGCGGCGGTGGCACTCGATATCCGTGCCGGCATGATCCGGGCCGCCCGGGTAGCGGTCGGCGGGGTGGCGACGGTGCCGTGGCGACTACCCGCGGTGGAACAGGCGCTGCAGGGACGGGCTCCGACCGACGGACTCTGGAGATCCGCGGCAGCGCGGGCCGCCGACGGTGCGAAACCGTTGTCGGACAACGCGTTCAAGGTAGAGCTGGTGCAACGCGCTGTCGCGCGTCAACTTGAGACGGTGGCAGCCAAGAAATGACATACCCAAGCCGAACGCCCGAAACTGTGGTGGGACGCCCGATGACCCGGGTGGACGGACGGCTCAAGGTGACCGGAACGGCCCCATACGCCGCCGACAACCCCATCCCGAATCTCGTGCACGCAGTCCTGGTGTGCAGCACGATCGCCCGGGGCCAGGTCGTGCATGTCGATTCCGCTGCGGCGGTGAAGCACGCGGACGTGCTGCAGGTCCTCACCGACTTCGGTGCGGTCAAGCTGCCGTTCGACCCGCGGCAGGTGGCCTTCTTCGGGCAGCCAGTAGCGATAGTGGTCGCCACCACCCTGGAAGCGGCGGCGCACGGCGCGTCCTTGACGCAGGTTCGTTACTCCACCCGACCGCCGATGACGAACATCGACGCTCGGCAGGCCGCGCAGAAGCCGGTTCCCGCATCGCCCGATTACGGTCGCGGCGACGCCGACGGCGCGATGCGCACCGCGGCAGTGGTCGCCGACCACGAGTACAGCATTGCGCGTAACAACCACAACCCGATGGAATTACCGTCCACTGTCGCGAGCTGGGACGGTGATCGCCTCACCGTGTGGGACAAAGTGCAGGGCATCAACTCCGCACAGCAGGCTCTCGCCAAGGCGCACGGCGTTCCGGTCGACAACGTCCGGGTGATCTCACCCTTCGTCGGGGGTGCATTCGGCAGCGCCGGCACTACCTGGCCGCACCAGATCCTTGCGTCCTTTGCGGCGCGGCAGATTCGCCGGCCCGTCAAGCTCGTGCTGACCCGCAAGCAGATGTACAGCGGTATCGGCTACCGGCCCACCAGCCGGCAGCGGCTGGCAATCGGCGCCGATCGGTCCGGCCGCATCACCGCGACGATCCACGAAGGACACACCGAGACCGCTCGGTATCAGGTCTACGCCGACAGTCTGAGCGGACCGGCGAAATTCCTCTACAGCAGCCCCAACATGCGCTCCACCTACCGTGTGGTGCCCCTTGATGTGAATCTGCCGACGTATATGCGCGGGCCGGGAGCAACAACGGGCGTATTCGCACTGGAGTCCACCATGGACGACCTCGCGCATCGGCTCGGGATGGATCCGATCGAACTGCGCCTGCGCAACGAACCTGACCACGACCAGACCACCGGCACACCGTTCTCGACCCGGCGCCTGACCGACTGCCTCACCCAGGGCGCAGCGAGTTTCGGTTGGTCACGGCGGAATCCGACGCCGCGGTCGACCCGCGACGGTAACCAGTTGATCGGGATGGGTGTGGCGGCGGCGGGCTATCACACCTCCCGCAGCGAGTCCGACGCCCTGGCGCGGATCAACGCCGACGGCACCGCGGACGTGCAGAGCGCGACCAGCGATATGGGTCCGGGAACGTACACATCCATGACCCAGGTGGCGGCCGACGCACTCGGACTGCCGATGAGCAGGGTGCGGTTCGCTCTCGGGGACAGCCGGTTCCCGAAGGCTCCCTCGCATTCCGGCTCCAGAACCATGGCAAGCGTCGGCTCGGCGGTGTTCACCGCCGCGAACCTCCTGCGCGACAGGTTCATCCGCACAGCGGTGGTGGATCCGGGATCACCGCTCAATGGCGTTCGTCCCGAGGATGTCGCGGTTGTGGACGGCAGGATGTTCCACGTCGAGGATCGGGCACGCGGTGAGGCCTATCAGGAACTCCTGCGACGCCGCAACTGGCCGAGCCTGGACTCTCAGCAGACCTGGTCACCGGGTGACACCGACAAGCACTACTCGATATACGCCTACGGCGCGGTGTTTGCCGAGGTTGCGGTGGATGTATCGCTCGGAATGGTTCGCGTCCGGCGCGTCTTCGGCTGTTATGACGCCGGCAGGATGATCAATCCGCGGCTGGCGCACAGCCAGGCGATCGGCGGCATGGTGGGCGGCATCGGCATGGCATTGCTGGAGGGCACCCTGTTGGACCACCGGGACGGTCGAGTCGTCAACGCCAACATGGCCGACTATCTTGTCCCGGTGAACGCCGACGTGCCGCAACTCGGCGCGACCTTCCTGGATGTCGCCGACACGATCGCCGACCCCATCGGCGCGAAGGGCCTTGGCGAAATCGTCATTGTCGGAGTCCCGGCGGCCATCGCCAATGCCGTGTTCAACGCGACCGGTAAACGTATCACCGACCTGCCGATCACCTTGGCCATGCTGCTCTGAGGGCAGTGAGCGGACGGCGGTTGGCCCCGGTATGTGAAATCGCGGCGGTGGAATCGTCTCGGCAGTGCGAGGCGCCGTAACCGCTCGGTGGGCAGGCTGGGGGGATCAACCGCGAATGAATTGGGAGTGATTCAACATGACTCTGCCCGTGCAACGTTCCTCGAGCCCGATGGACAGGTTTCGCCAAATTCGTGGGTTCGATGACCTCTACAGCGAGATGGACCGGCTTGTGCAATCCGTGATCGGTTCCGTCGCAAGCAACGCGTGGGTACCGGCCGCCGACCTCACCGAAACGGACGACGCCTACGTCGTCGAGATCGAACTGCCCGGCGTGAAACGCGAGGACATCAACGTCGAACTGAACGGCAACGAACTGGTGGTGACCGGGGAGCTGAAGGAGCGGGAGCGCAAGGGCCTGCTGCGACGCCGTACCCGGCGGGTGGGGGAGTTCGAATTCCGCGCGATGCTGCCAGGCGACGTCAGGGATGACGATGTGGAAGCTTCGCTGTCCAGTGGGGTCCTGACCGTGCGAGTGCCGAAAGCGCAGAGCACTCGATCCAGCAGAATCGACGTCACCGAGTCTGACGGCCACAGCGGCAGCTGACACCTGACCTCAGTCTTTCGGATTCTCGCCCAGTTCCTCGATGATCGGGCTGGGCGGCGGGACGTCCTTTGCGCTGTCGGCCAGGCGGGGCTTCCGGACTCGATGCGCGACGGCGCGCTCGGCGTCGCTGAGACGGTCCTCGGCCAGCGGCACCGAGGCGAGCACCTCGGAGAAGTTCCGGTAGGTCTCAGGCGGGATGATCCGCAATGCCCGGACGGTGTCCTGGTCGCACTGGTTGCGGGCGGCGGCGGCGAGCAGATCATCCTTACTCGCGGGGTAATCCACATCATTTAGGCATCCATGCAGTTGGCTGCGCGTGGTGGTCGCGACCATGGTCGTCCCTTCCTTGAAGCGGTGGTGCCCGCCAGGATGCCCGCTGTCCTGCCGGGCACACCCCACCCTGACAGGTCGATTCCCCGGAGGAGATTCGGCTCGTCAGACGGACGCGTTGCCCCGTCCCGCCGAGCACGATGGCAGCCAGCCCAAAACCGAGGAGACACCATGCAATACGAGGAATTCATCGATCGGGTGGCCGAGAGCGCGGGCGTGTCGCGCAACGAGGCGGAGGCGCTCACCCGCGCAACGCTTGCCACGCTGGCGGAACGGATTACCGGGGGAGAGGCGCGCGATCTGGCGGCCCAACTGCCCATCCCGCTGCAGAACCCGTTACTGGGGGCGGAGGAACCGGCAGAGGCGTTCACGTTCGAGGAGTTCGTCCGCCGGACCGCCGAGCGGGCCGGAGCTGACCCCGTTGTGGCCGAGATAGCCGTGGACGCGGTGATGGCCACACTTCGGGAAGCCGTGACGCCGGGTGAGTTCGACGATGTGCTCAGCCAGCTACCCGAAGACTTCAAGCGGCTGCGCAGTCCCCGCATCTAGGAGGACAGCAGACCCTGTGCGATCAGCCATGCCCGGGCGACGAGGGCGGGGTCCTCGCCGTCGTTGTCCACTTTCGCGTTGAGCTTGAGCATGGTCTCGTTGGTCACCTTCGGGTTGAGCTGGCCGAAGATCTCGACCAGCTCGGGGTGCTCGGCCAGCAGATCGGAGTTGACGACCTCGGTCAGGTTGTAGAGCGGGAAGAACTGCTTGTCGTCCTCGAGCACGGTGAGGTTGAGGCTCGGGATGCGACCATCGGTGGTGAACACCTCACCGAAGTTGCAGTCGCCGTCGGCGGTCGCCGTATAGATGACGCCCGTATCCAGCGTCGTAACCCTCCCCAGGTCGTTCTTGGAGAGGCCGTACGTTTGCAGCATCGGAATGAAGCCGTCGTTCCGACTGGCGAATTCGCTCTCCACACAGAAGGTCAGATCACTCTTCGGGAGCTTTTTGAGGTCGGACAGCTGGCGCACCCCGAACCGCTGCGCCGCCGACTCCCGGATTGCGAACGCATAGGTGTTGTTCATCGGAGCCGGCGGCAGCCATGTCAGATCATTGGCCTGGTCCGCATCGTTGACTGCCCGCCACTGACCCTGTTCGTCCTTGATCGGCTGCTCGTTTCCGAGGTAGTTGATCCAGCCGGTACCGGTGTACTCCGGCGAGATGTTCGCATCGCCGCTGAGCATCGCCTGGCGCACGCCGAAGCTGCCGGGAGTGTTGGTCATGTTGGTGACGTCGGCGCCAGCCACGCTCAGGATGGTCGAGAGCATGTTGCCCAGGATTAGCTGCTCGGTGAAATCCTTTGCCGCGACCGTGATTTTCACGCCGTCTAGGGAGTCGTAGTGCTTGATGCTGCCCGGCTTCGCCTCGAGCACCGCGCCGCTCGCAGACCGCAGCCCACACCCGGCCAGCGCGACACAGGTGAGCATCACGAGGACCACGAGCAGGCCGCGACGACGGGTGCGCATCACAGTCCCTTCGGGGCCGCGACGATCTCCACGACTCGCGCCAGCCAGTCGATGAAGAGCGCCAGCGCCGCGACCAGGATGGCCCCCACGACCAGGGTGATCGTCTGCTGGAGCTTGATGCCCGTCGTGATGAGCTGCCCCAACCCGCCCGCGCCGGTGAACGATGCAAGGGCGGCGGTGCCGACGATCAGCACCAGGGCGGTCCGGACACCGGCAATCATCACCCGCAGCGCCAACGGCAGCTCCACCCGCAGCAGGGTCGAGAAGGCCGACATTCCCATTCCTCGCGCCGCCTCCACCAGGCGGGGGTCGACGCCGTCGAGGCCGGTCACCGTGTTGGCGATGATGGGCAGCGCGCCGTACACCGTCAACGCGACGATCGCACCGACCTGCCCGATGCCGAACAGCACCGCCCCGAGTGCGATCAGCCCGATGGCCGGTGCGGCCTGGCCGAACCCGGCGACGGTGATGATGGGCTTTGAGTAACGCCGCATCGGACCGCGGGTCAGGACGATGCCGACCGGTATCGCGACCGCGCACGTAAGCACGGTCGCGGCCAGGCTGACCGCCAGGTGCTGGCGCAACAGGGTGAGCAATTGCGATACGCCGAGCGAGCGCTGTTCGGACTCGGACACATTCGCCACGTTGACGTAGATGAGCGAGCCGACCACGGCGACAACGCAGGCCAGGGGCTGAACCACCCAGCGGCCAAGGCCGAGCCGACGTGATTCGGCCATCGGCGCCGAAGTGTCGCCCTCAACGTCGATTTCTCGATCAATGAAGGTCACGAAGTGCGCTCCGCCTGATGCGCCGCGCTGCGCAGGTCCGACATCGCGGCCATGATCGTCTCGACCCGCACCACGCCCTGGTAGACGTTGCGGCGCCCGGTCACCACCACGACGCCGTGCGACGAGGTGAGCATCTCGTCGAGGGCATCGTTGAGCGTCGAGGCGAGGCTGACCGACTCGAGTTCCTCGTCGCGGGTTACCCGGTCGAGGGACTTCGGGTCCTGTAGCTCCTCGAGGGACAGCCATCGTTGGGGCCGGTCCTGGTCGTCGAGCACGATGACGTGCTCGCGGTCGATGGCCCGCGCCGCCCGGACGGCTTCGGCTGGGTCGCCGCCCACCCGCGCTACGGCGGCCTCGTGCAGTTCGACGTCGCGGACCCGGGTCAAGGTCAGCTGCTTGAGCGCGGCCCCGGCACCGACGAAGCCGCGGACGAAATCGTTGGCCGGATTGGTCAGGATCTGCTCAGGGGTGTCGTACTGCGCGATCTCGGATCCGGCCTGCAGGATCGCGATCCGGTCGCCGAGCTTGACCGCCTCATCGAAGTCGTGGGTGACGAAGACGATGGTCTTCCGCAGCTCTTCCTGCAGACGTAGCAGCTCATCCTGCAGCCGCTGACGGGTGATCGGGTCCACCGCGCCGAACGGCTCGTCCATCAGAAGCACGGGCGGGTCTGCGGCCAACGCGCGGGCGACCCCGATGCGTTGCTGCTGTCCACCGGACAGCTCACGCGGATAGCGGTCGCGGTATTGCGCAGGATCCAGGCTGACCAGGTCGAGCAACTCGTCGACCCGCGCCGCGGTCCGCTTCTTGTCCCACTTGAGCAGGCGCGGCACGATCGCGATGTTGTCGCCGACGGTGAGGTGCGGGAAGAGCCCGGCCCCCTGGATGACGTAACCGATGTGGCGCCGCAGTTCGTCCGCGTTGCGCTGCGTCACGTCCTCCTCGCCGATGAGGATGCGCCCGCTGGTCGGCTCGATCAGGCGGTTGATCATCTTCATCGTGGTGGTCTTGCCGCAGCCCGAGGGCCCGACGAGCATCACGATCTCGCCCGCGGGGATCTCCATGCTGATGTTGTGCACCGCCGGGGTGGACCGGGAGTCGTACCGCTTGGTGACACCGTCGAGCAGGATGCGGGCACCGCCCGTGCCCCGCGAGTCGCCGGCTTCGGTGGTGGTCGGATCGATTGTCGCCGAATCAGACACGTATCCCCCTTGGAGTGGTGAAACGAGTGATGAGGTTGAGGACGGTGTCCAGGACGACCGCCAGGATGAGGATGCCGATCGTGCCGGCCACGATGGAGTTGGTGGCGTTGGCGCCTCCGGTCCGGGATATCCCCGAGAAGATGTAACCACCCAGCCCGGGCCCCAGCGCGAACGCTGCGATAGCGGCGATCCCCATCAGCATCTGTGCGGACACCCGGACGCCGGTCATGATGACCGGCCAGGCCAGCGGTAGTTCGAGGCGGACCAGGGTGGTCAGCCGGCTCATCCCCATCCCGCGCGCCGATTCGACCAGTGTCCTGTCCACACCCGTGAGGCCGACGACGACGTTGCGCAGGATCGGGAAGAAACCAAAGAACACCAGCAGGATCACCGACGGGAGGACCCCGATCCCGACGATCCCGACCAGCACCCCGAGCAGGGCATACGACGGGATTGTCAGCCCGACGGCCGTGAGGGCGTTGCCGGCGGCCAGACCCCACGGCGAACGGTAGATGAGCACACCCACCAGCAGGGCGAGGACGGTCGCAAGGGCGAGCGTCTGCACCACGAGGCTCATGTGTTGGTAGGCCAGGAATGACAGGACCGACCAGCGGTCGCGGACGAATTCGACGAAGCCCATGTAGTGCGAAGGCCCTCCCGATCTCAGCGTGTCAGTGACGAGCAGCCCCCGGCCAGTTTGCCGACATTATCTGACGGGATGTCTCGATGCACGCCGTTTCGGTGGTTAACGACGATCTGCGGTGCTCAGACGGCCCTTGGCAGGCACGGCCGGAGTAGTGTGAGCGCATCGGCGGTATTTCGCACGCGACCAGCAGGTTATGTCGTCGCCGATTCGAATGAGTTTGGCCGAATTCGCGGCCGAGACAGGCGCTTCGCCATGACCCTGCAACAGGCTCAGGTCGCTCGACACCACACTCCTCCCGAACACACGCCGCGGTTACGCCTCAAGCCCAAGGCTCCGCAGTCCGGGTACGTCGACGGGGCGTGGTGGCCACGAAGTGATGACCTGTCCTCGGAACTACCAGACCTGCTCGCGGTCCTGTCGGTCCGGCTCGGCGC